>VGRA01000032.1 GCA_016875515.1 Deltaproteobacteria bacterium
CGCCTGCGGCGTTCTCACGAATGGCCCACCCCGCCGTGCAGCGGTTCCTCCGCACCTGGCACGCCCAGCACCCGGCGTGAAGCCCGGGGTTCCCCCCGGCGCGCGGGGCCGCGGCTCAGTGGACGGACACCTTCACTGACACGGTCGCCGGCTCCGCCTGCGGGGGCCGGTCCTGCGCAGAGCGGACGATCACGACCCACGGACCGGGTTCCAGCACCTCGCTCGCCTGGAACTGGGTGGCCCCCTGTGGCGCGAGCAGTACGCTGCGGCGCCCCGTCCCCGGCTCCACCTGGCGTCCGGGGGGGTCCACGGGCAGTGTCTTCACGGTGGCCGGGCCGTGCGGGGACGACACCTGCAGGTCCACCCGCTGCCGCGTTCCCAGCGCGGAGCGGTGCGTCGACTCCAGGGTCCCCACGGGCTGGAACGTGACCTGCACCAGCGCCCGGGGGCGCAGCGTTGCGGCGGCCAACAGCCCCGCGCCGAGCGCGGATGCGCCCAGCCAGAGGCCTGCAGCCCTGCGCGTCACGCGGGCCCCGACAGCCCGGCGAAGAAGTCGTTCCCCTTGTCGTCCACGACGATGAACGCAGGGAAGTCCACGACCTCGATCTTCCACACCGCCTCCATCCCCAACTCCGGGAACTCCAGCACCTCCACCTTCTTGATGCAGTCCCGGGCCAGCCGCGCCGCAGGGCCGCCAATGCTGCCCAGATAGAAGCCGCCGTGCTTCTTGCACGCGTCCGTCACCGCCTTGGACCGGTTGCCCTTGGCCAGCATCACCATGCTGCCGCCGTGGGACTGGAAGAGGTCCACGTAGCTGTCCATGCGGCCGGCCGTGGTGGGGCCGAAGCTGCCGGAGGCGTACCCTTCGGGCGTCTTGGCAGGGCCGGCGTAATAGACCATGTACTGCTTCATGTAGTCCGGCAGCCCCTTCCCCGCGTCCAGCTCCTCCTTCAACTTCGCGTGGGCAATGTCCCGCGCGACGATCATGGGCCCGGAGAGCGACAGCCGGGTCTTGATGGGGTAGCGGGACAACAGCGCGCGGCTCTCCGCCATGGGCTGGTTGAGGTCCACCTTCACCACGTCCGCCGAGGCCACCTCGCCCGAGGGGGTGGGCAGGTACTTCGCCGGATCCCGCTCCAGCGCCTCCAGGAAGATGCCCTCTGCCGTAATTTTCCCCAGCACCTGCCGGTCCGCGGAGCAGGAGACGGCAATGGCCACCGGGCACGAGGCGCCGTGGCGCGGCAGCCGCACCACCCGCACGTCGTGGCAGAAGTACTTCCCGCCGAACTGCGCCCCCACGCCCAACCGCTGGGTCATCTTGTGCACCTGGGCCTCCAGTTCCAGGTCCCGGAAGCCGCGCCCCGAGTCGTTGCCGGAGGTGGGCAGGGCATCCAGGTACCGCGCCGAGGCCAGCTTGGCCGTCTTGAGTGCGTACTCCGCCGAGGTGCCGCCCACCACGATGGCCAGGTGGTACGGCGGGCACGCCGCCGTCCCCAGCGACTTCACCTTCGCCTCGAGGAATTTCAAGAGGCTCTCCGGGTTGAGCAGCGCCTTGGTCTCCTGGAACAGGTAGCTCTTGTTGGCGCTGCCGCCCCCCTTGGCCATGAACAGGAACTTGTAGGCGTCACCGTCCGTGGCGAAGAGCTCCACCTGCGCGGGCAGGTTGTTGCCCGTGTTCTTCTCCCGGTACATGTCCAGCGGGGCCAGCTGCGAGTAGCGCAGGTTCCGGTCCCGGTACGTCTCGTAGATTCCGCGCGAGAGCGCCTCCTCGTCCCGCCCGGCCGTCAGCACGGCTTGGCCCTTCTTCCCCATCACGATGGCGGTGCCGGTGTCCTGGCACATGGGCAGCACGCCGTCGGCCGCGATGACCGCGTTCTTCAGCAGGTCCAGGGCGACGAACTTGTCGTTCCAGGAGGCCTCGGGGTCCTCCAGGATGTTCCGCAGCTGCTGCAGGTGTCCGGGGCGCAGCAGGTGGGCAATGTCCGCCATGGCCTCGCGGGCGAGCGAACTGAGCCCCTCGGGCGCCACCTGCACGAAGCGGCGGCCGTGGGCCTCGAACGTCGTGACGTGCTCGCGCGTGAGCAGGCGCCAGGGGGTGTCCTCGTGTCCAACCGGCAGAAGGTCCGTGTACGTGAAGTCGGTCATGGCAGGGCCTGACATACACGGCCCACCCGGGGCCGTCACAAGAACCGCGCGCGCTCCTCCGGGCGGGGCAGCCGGCAGGCGTCCGTGCGGCCGAAGACGCGGTACCGGTGCCGGGCGACGAAGCCATAGGCCCCATCCCGCAGCGCCCGCGGGAACACCCGGAAGAGCGCCGCCCCCCAGCGCCACGGCGCCGGCAGCTGCGACAGGACGAACAGCACCGCGTTGGACCGCTCCAGCAGCCGCTCGGACGGCGAGTCCCCGTCCGCCAGCACGTACACCGTCTGGAGTGCCTGCGCGTCCGCGCCGAACCGGGCGAGCGTCCGTCCGGCCACCTCCCCCTGCAGCGGGGCGAACCGGAACCTGCCCGCCCCGTCGTGGCGCAGCACGAATTGGACGAAGCCGTCACACAGGCCGCAGGTGCCGTCGAAGAAGACCAGGTGGGGGGAGGTCGGGGTGACCACGTGCCGGTAAAGCATGCGCCCTCCCGGGATCGCGCGCCATGGTCCCCCAAGGAAACGGGGCGGAAGCCCGCGGCGGTGACCGCGTGCCCCGCCCCGTGTGCAGGTCCGTCAGGGCCCTGGACTTACGTCGGGTCCGGCTTGGGCGTCTTCGCCGTGGAGGGCGGCAACTCCGGGGCCGCTACCAGCTCCGCCGGGGCCTCACCCGACAGCGCGCCGAGGAACGTGGCAATCGAGGCCACCTCCGTGTCCGAGAGCTCCTTGCCCACCTGGTGCTTCGCCATCAGCTTGATGGCCTCCGGCAGCGTCCTGGCCGAGCCGTCGTGGAAGTAGGGGGCCGTCTGGGTGATGTTCCGCAGCGACGGCACCTTGAACATCATCTTGTCGGCTTCCGCCTTGGTGACCTCGAACCGGCCCTGGTCCTTCTGGTCGGGCCATGGCTGCACCAGCCCCAGCTTCTGGTACATGCCCCCGCCCACGCCCATGCGGCAGGAGACTCAGCACGCGGACATGAAGGCGTTGAAGCCATCCTTCTCCGCCGCCGTCAGCGCCTCCTTGTCACCGCCCAGGAAAGTGTCCCAGCGGCCCGGCGTCACCAGCTTCCGCTCGAACGCCGCAATGGCCTAGGCCGCGTTCTCGAACGTGACGGGCTCCTTCTCACCTGGGAACGCCTTGGCAAAGGCCTCCACGTATTGCGGCGTGGAGGTGAGCACCTTCTCCACCCCCTTGGCGTCCGGCATGGCCATCTCCACCGGGTTCAGCACCGGGGCCGGGGCGGGCGCGGGGGCCGCCTCCTTCGGGGCCTCCTTGCACGCGAGGGTGGACAGCGACAGCGCCCGCACCAGCGACGGACGGTTCATGGTTTCTCCGGTTGAAGACTTGGACTGCGTCCAGAGGCGCAACGGCACCCGCCGGGTTTCACGGGAAAATGCAGGGCGGAGAGGGGGAGGGGGCGGAGCGCTACTCCGGGAACTTCAACTTGCGGAAGACCAGCCACAGGGAGATGACGAGCAAACCGGTGGTGACCAGTCCCAA
Source organism: Deltaproteobacteria bacterium (assembly GCA_016875515.1). Classification (GTDB taxonomy): domain Bacteria; phylum Myxococcota; class Myxococcia; order Myxococcales; family Myxococcaceae; genus VGRA01. The sequence continues at coordinate 3,639 of VGRA01000032.1, forward strand.
CACCTCCATGGCGGTCCAGCCGTTGGAAACGGGCGCGCCCAGGACGGCCGGGGGGACTGCCTTCACGTCAGTAGTTCTCGTGCGCGAGCGACTCGGCCAGCCGCGGCTCGTTGATGCCCACCACGGGGTGCTTCTTGAGGAAGAAGCCGAACACGGCCAGGAACGCACCGGCCATCCCCACCAGCGCCGCCACGTCCGTGGCCGTCACCTCTAGGTGGGAGGCGTGGCCGTGGCCGGCCGCGTTGGGCAGCACCAGCCAGTACATGTCCACGCAGTGCATCACCAGCGTCCAGGTGCAGGCCACGCCCAGGGCCAGCCGGTTCCGCTTCATGTGGCGGGAGAGCAGGAACAGGAAGGGCACCGCGAAGTGCAGCACCGGCAGCGCGCGGGAGATGTACTCCCAGCCGCCCTGACTGCGCGTCATGAAGAAAACCGTCTCCTCCGGGATGTTCGCGTACCAGATGAGCATGTACTGGCTGAACGCGATGTAGGCCCAGAACACCGTGAAGCCGTAGACGTATTTGCCCAGGTCGTGGAAGTGCTCGGTGGTGATGGCCGTCTTCAGCACCCCGGCCTTATTCAGCCCCATGGCCACCAGCGTGATGAAGGCGAAGAAGGAGAGGATGGACGCGGCGAAGTAGTAGACGCCGAACATGGTGGAGTACCAGTGCGGCTGCAGGGACATCAGCCAGTCAATGGCCTGGAAGGACTGGGACAGCGCGTACAGCGCAATGCCCGGGGCCGCCAGCGTCCACAGCGAGTGCACCAGCGCCTTGCGCTCCCCCTCCGGGGCGGTGTCCATCTTCACGGAGGTGGAGTGGATCTTCCAACCCAGGAAGCTCCACACCGCGAAGTAGATGGCCGCCCGGCCGAAGAAGAACGGGTTGGAGAGGAACCAGCGCTTCTTGTCCAGGACCACGTCCGCCTCGTGGGTCCAGGGGAAGAGCTCGTGGAAGCCCAGCGTCCCAATGGGAATCCACAGGAGCGCAAACAGCGGCAGCGTCACCGCGATGGTCTCCGCAATGCGGCGCAGCACCGTGGACCAGGCCGCGCGCACCAGGTGGTCAATCAGCACGAAGCCCAGCGCGCCGAGCGCAATGGCCAGCACCGTCTCGTACGCGAACAGGTAGCTGAACAGCGCCCGGGCCTTGTGCTCGCCGTGGGCGCTGGCGAGCGTGAAACCCAGCCCCGCCACCGCGGCCACGCCGCCGATGACCGGCAGCTTGGCCCAGAGGCTGGTGGCAGGGAGGTGGACGTCCTGCGGCTTCTCGATGGCGTGGTCGCTCACGGTGTCACTCACTTCTGCTGCTGCAGGAAGAGGTTGATGCTCTCGAGCTCGACGTCGTTGAAGGCGTACGGTGGCATGGCGGGCGGGTAGCCCTCCACCACCTTGGCCATGGGCTGCAGGATGGACTCCTCCACGTAGGCGGCGTCCACCAGCACGTCGCCCGCGTTGGTTTTCTCGTTGCGGCCCCAGATGCCCTTGAAGGTCGGCCCCACGAGCTTGTTGCCGTCCAGCGTGTGGCACGCGCTGCAGGCGGCGAACTTGGCGTCGTACTTGCCCTTGTAGATGGCCTCACCCATCACCACGGAGGCCACCGTCTTGTCCACCTGGATGGCCGGGCCGCCCTGCGTCTCGTACTCCACCCCGCCCTGGATGTTCTTGCGGATGTGCGCCACGATGGCCCAGCGGTCTTCTACGGGAACCTGGGACGCGTAGGAGCCCATGTTCCCGTTGTTCACCCCGTAGGTGATGGCGGCGAAGATCTTCCCCGCAAGCATCTCCTTGATGCGGTCATCCTTGAGGCTGGGTGGGGGTACCTGGAATTTGGCATCCGCGTCGGTGCGCTGGGTCACCTTCCCGTTGCCGCCGCCGTCCTGGCCGTGGCAGGGGGCGCAGTAGATGGCGTACCGGGCGGCGCCGCGCTCGGCCAGCACGTCCAGGCCGCCCTCGCGGGCCTTCAGGTCCGCGGGGAACTCGTGGGTGGGGTTGCCCTCCGCGTTGACGCCGCGGAACTTCACGTCGTCCTCGTTCAGCTGCCCCTGGGCCACCGTGCCATCCACCGGCAGCCGCATCACGCGGCCGTCCGCGAACAGCCCGGAGGTGTCGCGGCGGTAGGCCTTGCCCTTCTCCTGGGTGTCCATGTTGTGGATGAGGTGGATGGGGGGCAGTTCGGACTCGCCGCCGCGGCAGCCGGACAGCAGGGAGGAGGCGGCCAGTGCGCCCAACAGGAAGTGTCGCATCACGGCTGGAGCTCCTCCACGAGCGTGGCCCCGGTCTTCTTCAGCAGGGCGCGGGTTGCCTCGAGGTCGAACTTGGGGTCGCTCGACTCGATCATGATGAAGAACTTGTCGTCCGTGACCCGCTCGAAGGCCTTGGACGCGAACGCGGGATGGTACGGCTGCGGCAGGCCGTTGATGATCCAGTTGGCCAGGAACGCCGTCACGCAGCTGGACAGCACCGTCAGCTCGTACCAGATGGGCACGAACGCCGGCAGGGAGAACAACGGCTTGCCGCCCACGATGAACGGGTAGGCGTTCCCCATGGCCCAGGACTGGAAGAACAGCGCCAGGGAGGAGCCGGTCACGCCCACCGCCAGCACCGCCCAGGGCAGCTTGGAGGACTTCAGGCCCATGGCCTTGTCCAGGCCGTGCACCGGGAAGGGCGTGCAGGCGTCCCAGGACTGGTAGCCCGCGTCCCGCACCGTCTCACAGGCGTGGAACACGGCCGCCGGGTTCTCGTACTGGGCCAGCAGGCCCCAGGGCTTGGTGGTGCTCATGGCTCAGGCCGCTCCCGCGGAGGCATGCTTCTCCGCCGTGTGCTGCGCGTCGTGGTGGTACCCCTCCCAGTGCGGGTTCGCCTGGGGCATCACCGACTTCACCTCCGAGATGGCGATGACGGGGAAGAACCGGATGAAGAGCAGGAACAGGGTGAAGAACAGCCCGAAGGTTCCCACCAGGAACAGCACCTCCGTCACCGGCACGAAGTAGTCCCACGAGGACACCAGCGCGTCGCGGTGCAGGGACGTGACCGTGATGACGAACCGCTCGAACCACATGCCCACGTTGACGAACGCCGAGAGCACGAAGCTCCACATGGGGGAGGTGCGGATCTTCTTGAACCAGAAGAACTGGGGGGTGATCACGTTGCAGCTGATCATGATCCAGTACGCCCACCAGTACGGGCCGAACGCGCGGTTGATGAAGGTGAAGCCCTCGTACTCGTTGCCGGAATACGCGGCGACGAAGAACTCCATGCCGTAGGCGTAGCCCACCAACGTGCCGGTCAGCAGGATGACCTTGTTGATGTTCTCGATGTGCTTGACCGACACCAGGTCCTTCAGCCCCAGGAAGTGGCGCGCCGGGATCATCAGCGAGTTCACCATGGCGAACCCGGAGAAGATGGCGCCCGCCACGAAGTAGGGCGGGAAGATGGTGGTGTGCCAGCCGGGCAGCTGCGAGACGGCGAAGTCGAACGACACGATGGTGTGCACCGACAGCACCAGCGGCGCGGAGAAGGCGGCGAGGATCTGGTACGCCTTCTCGTACGTCACCCAGTGGCGCATGGAGCCGCGCCAACCCAGGGACAGGAAGCCGTAGAAGTACCGCCGCCACGTGGTGGTGGCCCGGTCACGCAGCGTGGCGAAGTCCGGCACCAGCCCCGTGAACCAGAACAGCAGGGACACCGCGAAGTAGGTGTTCACCGCGAACACGTCCCACTCCAGCGGGCTGCGGAAGTTGGGCCACAGCCCCATCTGGTTGGGCAGCGGGAACAGGTAGTAGTCCATCCACACGCGGCCGGTGTGCAGCGCCACGCAGGACGAGGCGCAGATGACCGCGAAATGGTCATGGCCTCCGCGTACCGGTTGATGCTCGTCCGCCACTGCTGGCGAAACAGGTACAGGATGGCCGAGATGAGCGTGCCGGCGTGGCCAATGCCCACCCAGAACACGAAGTTGACGATGTCCCACGCCCAGCTCACCGGGTTGTTGTTGCCCCAGATGCCGGGGCCTTCCCAGACCAGCCAGCCGATGTAGCCGCCGAACATGGCGGCCAACGCGCCGGCCAGGGCCAGACCGCCGAGGAACGGCTTGGGCGTCTTGACCAGGTCCAGCTCGTTGAACTTGCACACCATCTCGGTGACGGCGTGGAAGTCATGCGGGCCGCGGACGAGCGCCTCGCGCCCGGAGATGGGCTCCTCGAGTGCCACGTCCCCGCGGGTGTGGATGTCGTCCGGCAGCACAGGTGCGGTCGTGGTAGCCACTAGCCGAGCTCCTCGTTCTCGTTGCGGATGCGGGCCAAGTACGACGTGCGCGGGCGCACGTTGAGCTCCTGGAGCAGTTCGTAGTTGCGGGGGTTCTTCTTCAGCGCGTGCACGCGGGACTCGGCGTCGTTGATGTTGCCGAAGGTGATGGCCTGCGTGGGGCACGCCTGCGCGCACGCCGGGGTGACGGCGCCGTCCATGAGCCCCTTGCGGTCACCGCCCTGCTGCTTGGTGGAGACCTTCGCCTCCTCCACCCGCTGCGTGCAGTAGGTGCACTTCTCCATCACGCCGCGGTAGCGCACCGTGACATCCGGGTTGCGCTGAAGCTTGAGGGTGGCCATCCGGGCCTTGTCCTCCTCCGGGACGTACACGTTGCCCGTCTTGGTGTAGTCCAGGTAGTTGAAGCGCCGGACCTTGAACGGGCAGTTGTTGGCGCAGTACCGCGTGCCGATGCACCGGTTGTACGCCATGGAGTTGATGCCCTCCTCGTCGTGCACCGTGGCGGACACGGGGCACACCGGTTCGCAGGGGGCGTTCTCGCAGTGCTGGCAGGCCACCGGCTGGTGCGCCGCGGACGGCGTGTCCACGTCCCCGGTGAAGTAGCGGTCCACGCGGATCCAGTGCAGCTCGCGCCCGAGCAGCACCTGCTCGCGCCCTACGGACGGGATGTTGTTCTCCGCCTGGCATGCAATTGCGCAGATGTTGCAGCCGATGCAGGAGGACAGGTCCACCACCATGCCCCACTGCTGCCCGTCGTACTTGATGGGGGCGTCCGGCTGCTTGAGCGCGGTGGGCTTGCCCGGCACCTTCAGCTCCACCAGCCCGAAGTTTCCGGAGATGTCCTTCGCCTGAGCGAAGGCCGGGTCCTTCTCGTACTCGCCGGCAGAGGCGGTGCGGAAGTGCGGCCGCTCGCCCAGCCCCAACATGCGCTCCTTCGCGCCCGCTGCCTGTTGGGTCATCTGCGCGAACGTCATCTCCTTGTAAGGGTTGCCCGGGACGCTGAAGTGGTCCTGCGTGGAGCAGAGCACCACGTCCTTGCCGGTGCGCTTCACCTGGACGCCCGTCACCACCCCCAGCCCGTTGGAGAGCAGCGGGCCCACGTCCACGCCCACCCCCTTGGCCACTGCGCCCGCGCCGTGGCCGTACCCCTGCACCATCACCAGCGAGGTGGGGTTGAGGCCGGGCAGCACGAAGGCCGGCGCCTGGATGGACGCCCCGCCCGCGGACAGCTCCACGATGTCCGCGGTGTAACCGTTGCGGTCCACCTTGCTCTGGATGCCCAACTCCGCGGCGGTGCCAGGGGCCACCAGCACGGCATTGTCCCACACCAGCTTGGACATGGTGTCCGGCAGCTCCATCACCCAGGACACGTTGGTGAGGCGGCCGTCCAGCGCGTGGCCCTGCACCGCCACCAACTCGTAGCCGTCCTTGCCCGGCGCGGTGGCCTGCAGGCCGCGCACCGCGTTCGTCACGTCCGCCACGTTGGCGTTGGCCGGGGCCATGGCCCGCGCGGAGGCGGGGATGAGGCCGTCGTGCAGCGCCTTGCGCCAGGCCTTCTCCGTCCCAAGCACGCCGGCACCGGACCGCCAGGACTGCTCCACCTGCTTCTTGTCCGAGCGCTCCGTCTCCTCGGCCAGCTGCGCCATGAAGGACACGAGCGGGCGGGCCCCGTGCAACGGCAGGATGAGCGGCTGCACCAGGCTCACGCTCCCGTCCCACGCCCGGGCGTCAGACCAGGACTCCAGGAAGTGCGCCAGCGGGGCGTGCCAGGTGGCCCTGGCCCCCGTCTCCTCCGGCATCACGCCCAGGTGGAAGGTCTGCGCCTTGGCGAACGCCTCGGCGAACTTGAGCGCGCCCGGCGCGGTGTAGACCGGGTTGGTGTCCACCAGCACCAGCGTCCGGACGGTGCCGTCGTTCAGCCCGCGCGAGAGCGCGGACAGCTGCTCGAACATGGAGACGCGCGCGGTGGGCTTACCGAAGGACACCTTGATGCCGCCGCCGAGCGCCGCGTTGATGGCGTAGGCCAGCGCGTGCACGGCCGCCGGCTGCCGCTCGCCCACGAAGAGCGCCGCCTCGCCGCGGTGGGCCGCCAGGTCCCTGGCCAGCCCGGCCACGAACTTCTGGACGTTCTCCGGCAGCGCCGCAACCGGGGCCGCGTCCGGCACGTTGACGCCGGCGGTGCGCAGCGCCTGGGCCACCCCGCGCAGCACCTCCACGCCGAGGCTGGACGCCACGCGCACACGGTGGTCCGCGTTGGAGCCGGTGACGGAGAAGGCGGCCTCGGCGGCGTACAGCCGCATCATGGACCGCGCATCCGAGGGGGACTGCACTGCGCGGCTCTGGCCGAACTGCCGGGCGTGGCGCAGGTGGTCCGGGCTGGAGACCAGGAAGTCCGAGTCCAGCGCGAAGATGATCTTCACGCCGGTGAGATCATGATGCACCCGAGCCCCGGGGCCGAACGCCAGCTCCGCCCCCAGCGCGCACTGGTCCGCCGCCAGTGGGTCCCACCGGAACACCTTGGTGCCGGGGCGGCGGCTCACCACCGCCTCGAGCAGCCGCTCCGCGGTGGGGCCCATGTCCTCCTCTGCGAGGAACGCCAACCCCGCCCCGTCCGGGTGGCCCTTCAGCACGCCTGCCACCGCGGCGTCGAACGCCTCCCAGGTGCTCGCCGTCCCGCCCTTCAGCGGGGTGCGGGCGCGCTCGGGGTCATACAGCCGGAGCACCTCCGCCTGCGCCCAGATGTCGGACGCGCCGAGCGAGGAGGGGTGGAGGGGGTTGCCTTCCATCTTCGTCGGTCGGCCCTCGTTGGCCTCCACCAGCAGCCCGAGCGCGCCTTGAGAGCGCTGCATGGCGGTGGCGTAGGACATCCGGACGCCCGGGATGGCCTGCTCCGGGGCGCGTACGAACGGGAGGATCTCCTCCACCGGGCGGCGGATGGGCAGCTTGTCGCAGCCGGCCAGCGCGCCCAGCGACATGGAGGCCCCGGCGAGCTTCAGCGCGTCCCGGCGGCTGTAGCCCGCGGACGGGGCGGCGCCGTTGGGGAACTCCACGTCCAGCGTCTCGGTGACGGCGGCGTCACCTGCCTTGTGCTCCAGCGAGCGCCAGTGGGAGGGGGACTCCTCCATCTGGTTCCGGATCGGCGCGTAGGGATCTTTCTTCATGGTGCGTCTCGTCCTCGGGTGCGCAGCGGTCTAGCGGTGGCAGCCGGTGCAGCCGGCGGTGGCGTGGAGCTCGAGCTCGCCCTTTTCGTTGTACTGCGCAACGCGGGTGAGGCTGCCGGGCGGGTTGAGCGTCTTGGCAATGCGGGTGGCCTTCTCGTTCCACGACAGGTCGCCCTTCCAGCCCATGGCGGTGACCTGGTCCACCGGCCTGAGGTTGGGGGCGGGGTTGCCGTGGCAGTCCAGGCACCAGCTCATGGACAGCGGCTGGTTCTGCGCCACCACCTCCATCTGGTCAATGCGGCCGTGGCACGTCTCGCAGCCCACGGCGGCGCGGTTCTCGCCCACGCCCACCGCCACGTGGGCCGAATGGTTGAAGTAGGCGAAGTCCGGCGTCTTGTGGATCTTCACCCACGCCACCGACTTGGTGCCGTTGCCACCCTCCCAGCTGTCCCGCAGGGCCTGCAGCTTCTCCGAGTCCTTCTTCACCTGCTGGTGGCAGTTCATGCACACCGCGGTGGAGGGGACGCCTGAGTGGGGGCCGCGCTCCACGTACGAGTGGCAGTAGCGGCAGTCCATGCCCATCTCGCCCGCGTGCAGCTTGTGGCTGTAGGGGATGGGCTGCCTGGGGGCGTAGCCCACGTCCGTGTTCCACGGGGATGCCCAGTAGTAGAGGGCGAAGGCACCGCCGCCCCCACCCACGAGCGTTCCAACCAGCGCGAGTGCCGGCGTCTTGTTCCACCACTTGGGGAAGATCTGGGCCACGTTGAAACCTCCGAAGCGAGAGGCCGTCTACCGGCACTCGCCCACAGACTCAAGAATGAAAACGACCGGGAGAGGACAGTTGGGGCAGGGGCGGGGGAAGGGCAGAGAAGGCGGACGCATCCGGTCCATCAGGGATGGGGGCCATGGCGGGCAAGCAGGCGGGCGGCGTTGATGGCGTTGCCGCGGCCGGCGGCGTCCGTGCGCCAGAATCCGCGGATGAGCCCCTGCTGGTCCACCACCATGTAGGCGGGCAGCCGCAGCAGGTCCCACGTGTTGCTACCGGCGTCCGTGCCGGCGAAGGTGTCCCACCCGCGCCGCACCCCGGAGGCCACCACCTCCAGCTGGTCCGGGGCCCCGGTGGCCACGTGCAGGCGCGGGGCGGGGGCGGGGCCGCGCAGTTTCGCGGCGGCGGC
>VGRA01000033.1 GCA_016875515.1 Deltaproteobacteria bacterium
ACATGGCGCGGGGGAACAGATCCCTCAAGTTGGGGAAGCGCCCCGGGTCGGCGTACTGGAAGCCGTCCACGGAGATCTGCACCTTGCCCTTGAGCGTCCCGCTCGCCACGAGCTGGCCCACGGCCGAGAACCCCAGCGGCCCCTGCGCCTTGCCGGTCTCGTCCTTCACGTACAGCGTCTGCGGCGTCTCGCTCATGGATCAGAGGACAACGTTCTCGCGGTGCTCGCCGAAGACGTCGCGCAGCGCGTCGGAGATTTCCCCCAGCGTCGCCTCGGCCTTCACCGCGCCATAGATGAACGGGATGAGGTTCTCGGAGGGAGAGCCGGCCGCGCGCTTCACCGCGTCCACCGCGCGCGAGGCGGCCTCGTTGTTCCGCTCGCGGCGAAGGGCCGCCAGCTTCTCCACGGCGCGGGCCTCCACGGACTCGTCCACGCGGAGCAGGTCCTTCACCGGCGGCTCGGAGACCTGGAAGGCGTTCACGCCCACCACCACGCTGCGCTTCTCCTCCAGGTCCCGCTGCGCGTTCCACGCGGCGTCCTGGATCTCCTGCTGCGGGTAGCCCTGCTCGATGGCGCGGACCATGCCGCCCATGTCGTCGATCTTCTGGATGTAGGCCTGCGCCTTCCCCTCCAGCTCGTCGGTGAGCGCCTCCACGGCGTAGCTGCCGCCGAGCGGGTCAATGGTGTCGCACACGCCGGACTCGTAGGCGATGACCTGCTGGGTGCGGAGCGCCAGCCGGGCCGCCTCCTCCGTGGGCAGCGCGAGCGCCTCGTCCCGCGAGTTGGTGTGCAGCGACTGCGTCCCGCCCAGCACCGCGGCCAGGGCCTGCAGCGTCACGCGCACCACGTTGTTGTCCACCTGCTGCGCGGTGAGCGTGGAACCGGCCGTCTGCGCGTGGAAGCGCAGCATCATGGAGCGGGGATCCTTCGCCTTGAAGCGCTCCTTCATAATGCGCGCCCACAGCCGCCGCGCCGCGCGGAACTTGGCCACCTCCTCCATGAAGTGGTTGTGCACGTTGAAGAAGAAGGACAGCCGGCCTGCAAATTCGTCCACCTGCAGCCCGGCCTGCAGCGCCGCCTCCACGTAGGCAATACCGTCCGCCAGCGTGAAGGCAATCTCCTGGGCGGCCGTCGAGCCGGCCTCGCGGATGTGGTACCCGCTGATGGAGATGGGGTTCCACTTGGGCACCTTCTTGCTGCAGAAGGCAAACAGGTTGGTGATGAGCCTTAGGGACTGCTGCGGCGGGTAGATGTACGTCCCGCGCGCCATGTACTCCTTGAGGATGTCGTTCTGGACGGTGCCGGAGAGCGCGTCCAGGGGGACGCGGTTCTTCTCGCCTACCGCCGCGTACAGGCACAGCAGCACCGGCGCCGTCGCGTTGATGGTCATGGAGGTGGATACCTCCCCCAGCGGGATGCCGCGCAGCAGCGTCTCCATGTCCCGCACGGAGGCAATGCTGACGCCCACCTTGCCCACCTCGCCGCGGGCGCGCACGGAGTCTGGATCCCGGCCCATCTGGGTGGGCAGGTCGAACGCCACGGACAGGCCGGTCTGACCGGCCTTCAGGAGCGCGTGGTAGCGCTGGTTGGACTCCTCGGCGCTGCCGAAGCCGGCGTACTGCCGCATGGTCCAGTAGCGGCCGCGGTACATGGTGGGCTGCACACCGCGGGTGAACGGGTACTCGCCCGGGAAGCCCAGCGTGTCCGCGTAGCCCTCCGGGGGGGCAGACGGCGGGCCGTACAGGGGGTGCACGGTGATGTCGCTGGAGGTGACGGCGACGGGCTTCTGCGCCTTCGTCTTCGCCGCCGCCTTGTCGAACACGCCCGTGCGCCAACGGTCTGCCGCGGAGCTCCAGTCAGCCATGTGCCAGGTCCCTCCGTCCCTTCGGGTGCTGCCGCAAGTGCCGCTACTCCACCGCCACCAGCTTGGCGTTGTTCTCCACGGCCTGGCCTTCCTGGACGTGGATTTCCGTAACGCGCCCGGCCCGGGTGGCCTTGAGCTCGTTCTCCATCTTCATGGCCTCCACCACGACCAGGCCCTGGCCCGCCTGCACCTCGTCCCCCACCTTGGCGAGCAGCTTCACCACCTTGCCCGGCATGGGGGCGGTGAGCAGCTGCTTGCCTTCCGCCGCGAAGGAGGCGGAGGCCGCGCGCATGCGCAGCTGCCGGTCGTTGACGATGTCCAGCTTCGTCACCTGGCCGCGCAGCAGCACCGCGAGCAGCTCGTTGCCCTGCTCGAACTCGGCGCTGAGGGACTGGCCGTCCACCAACAGGGAGAGGGTCCCCTGCTCGAGGCCGAGCGCGTCCACCTCGCGCGTCTTCCCGTTGTAGGTGACGGCGTAGCGGCCGCCCCCACGCGGCTGGACGTCCACCGGGGCGTGGGCCTTCTGGCCCGGGAGCTTCGCGTGGTACCGGACGGTGCCCATCAGGTCCTCCTCCCCGCGACGGAGAACGAGCGCCAGCGGCTGGGCGCGGTGGAGGCGGCGGCCGCCGGCAGCGCGGCCTTCCGCTTCTCGTCCTGGGTGTGCGCGTACACCGCCGCGGCGATGACGCTCAGCTCGGTGAGGTGTTCGTTCTCCCTGCCGAGCAGCGCCTGGTGCTGCCGGGGGAGGAAGCCCGTGTCGTAGTCCCCGCCGCGGAACTCCGGGTTGTCCATGATGGCGGACAGGTACCGGACGTTGGTGGTGATTCCCTTGACCATGTACTCCGACAGGGCCCGCTTCATCCGCTCAATGGCCTCGGCACGGGTGGGCGCCCAGACGGAGAGCTTGGAGATCATGGGATCGTAGAAGCGGGGCACCTCGTACCCGGCGTACACGCCCGAGTCGTCGCGGATGTTGGGGCCGGACGGGGTGTGCAGGGCGGTGATGCGGCCGGGGCTGGGCATGAAGTTCTGCGCGGGGTCCTCCGCGTACACCCGCACCTCGATGCTGTGGCCGTTGGGGGTGGGGGCCTGGAGCAGGGGCAGCTTCGCCCCCTCGGCAATTTGAATCTGCCACCGGACCAGGTCCACGCCGGTGACCCACTCGGTGACCGGGTGCTCCACCTGCAGGCGGGTGTTCATCTCCAGGAAGTAGAACTTCCTTGCGCTGTCCACGAGGAACTCCACCGTGCCGGCGCCCACGTAGTTCACCGCCCGGGCGGCGCGCACGGCCACCTCGCCCATCTCCGCCCGCATCTTCGGGGTGAGGATGGGAGAGGGCGTCTCCTCCACCACCTTCTGGTGGCGGCGCTGCGCGGAGCACTCGCGCTCGTTCAGGTGGATGACGTTGCCGTGGGTGTCCCCGAAGACCTGGATTTCGACGTGGTGCGGCTTGTCCAGGAACTTCTCGATGTAGACGGCGTCGTTGCCGAACGCGCCCATCGCCTCGCTCTTGGCCGAGCGCCACGCGGAGTCGAACTCCTTCGGGTCCTCCACCTTCCGCATGCCCTTGCCGCCGCCGCCGCCGGCGGCCTTGAGCATCACGGGGAAGTCCACCTTCTGGGCAAACGCGCGCGCCTCGTCTACGGAGGAGAGCGCGTCGGTGCCGGGCACCACCGGGACGCCGGCCTTGATCATGTTGGCCCGCGCGCGGGTCTTCTCGCCCATGGCGTCCATGGCGGAGGCAGGCGGGCCAATGAAGGTGACGCCCGCCTTCTCACAGGCGCGCACGAAGGAGGCGTTCTCGGAAAGGAAGCCGTAGCCCGGGTGGATGGCGTCCGCACCGGACCGCTTCGCCACGTCCAGGATGACGTCCTGCCTCAGGTAGCTCTCGCGCGAGGCGGCGGGGCCCACGCAGTAGGCCTCGTCCGCGCACCGGACGAACAGCGCCGAGCGGTCCGCCTCGGAGAAGACGGCCACGGTGGAGATGCCCAGCTCCTTGCAAGTGCGCATGACGCGCAGGGCGATCTCGCCGCGGTTGGCGACGAGCACTTTGCGGATTTTCGCCATGGTTTGGATTCCCCTAGCGGACGGAGAGGAGCTCTACATCGAAGACGAGCGTGGCGTTGGGCGGAATGACCCCCGGGTAGCCCATGCGGCCGTAGCCCAGCTCCGGCGGGATGGTGAGCTTGCGCTTGCCGCCCACCTTCATCCCGGCCACGCCCACGTCCCAGCCCTGGATGACCATGCCGGCACCCAGGTGGAAGGTGAACGGGTCCCCGCCCACCGAGGAGTCGAACTGCTTCCCGTCCGTGAGCTTGCCCGTGTAGTGCACGGAGACGGTCTGGCCCTTCTTCGCCTCGGCGCCGGTGCCGACCTGGATGTCTTCGACCTGGAGGTTCATGGCGAAGCCTTGTAGCCGTTCACGAAGTGCAAAAAAAGCAGCGCGGGCTGGTCCGTGGCCTTGCCAGACGCGTCCGTCCAGACCAGCGGCCCCAGCGCCAGCATCCAGCCGGCCAGCACCGCCCGGGTGGCGCCTGCGCCCCGGGGCTGCAGCCGGGCCGCACCCACGCCGAGCAGCGGCAGCACCAGCATGGCCTGGTGCCACCAGTAGGGCTGCCGCTCCACGAGCGTGAGGGCCAGCCCCACCGCCACGGAGAGGCCCACCGCCGCGTCCGAGAACCAGAAGGCCACCGCCATGGCCAGCGCGCTCACCGCGAGAACCACCGCGAGCGCCAGGGGGCGTCCGGCGAGCACCATGCCGTGGGTGCGCCGGAAGCCTTCCGTGGCCGGGTACATGAGCAGGAAGCTGCCCACCACCAGGACCGCCGCCAGAGCGGCGAAGGCCAGCGTCCGCCACGGCCAGGTGCGGGCGGGCTTGCCGCGGAGGAGCAGCCAGGTGGCGTACCCGGCGAAGGGGGCCAGGGGTGCGGCGCGGAAGTGGAGCAGCGCCGCCCCGCACAGCCAGCGGAGCGCGCCGTCCGGGTTGCCCAGCGCCAGCGCCCGCAGCCCCAGCGCGCCCACGCCAATGAAGAGCGGATCGTAGAAGCCCTCGGAGGCCATGGAGACCATCACCAGCCAGGTGAAGAGCGCCACGAGCGCGCGGGAGCCCGGGGCGAGCGCTTGCAGGGACACGAGCACCGCGAAGAAGGACAGGTGCGCGAGCAGCAGCAGGTACAGGATGTTCACCACCCCGAACGCGTGCGTGGACAGGGGGACGCAGCGGCCCAGGAGCGAGGTGGGGAGGAACACCGCGAAGATGCCGGGCGGGTAGGCCATGCCGGGCATCTCGCCCCAGGTGCTGCCCGCGGCCTCGTGCGGGTAGCCGGTGTCCTTGCGAGAGAAGACCTGCTGGAAAGGCACGGTGTAGACAACCGCCCCCTTCGTCAGCCCCACCCACGTGGCGTAGGGATGGTGGAGGTGGTCCGAGTACCAGTTGGACAGGTCCCCGGCCCGCGAGCGGTTGAACAGCGGCACCCACGCGGTGAGCAGGAAGGAGAGCAGCGTCACCCACGCGGCGGCGCGGTGTTCTCGGAGGAAGGCGAGCACGTGGCGGCGGAGGCTAGGGCCGCGCGCAGCCGTCCGCCAGTCAACGCCAGAGCGGCAGCTCCAGCTGCAGCGAAGCCCGCCCGCGGCCGCCCGGGTGGTGCCGCCAGCGGGCCTGCCGCTGGCGCAGCGCCGCGGAGACGGCCACCTGCGCTGCCCCGGCCAGCGGCACGGCCACCACGGTGCCGAGCAGCCCCATGAGGGAGGTGCCCACCAGCATGGCCAGGGCCACCGCCAGCGCGTTCATGCGCAGGGTGCGCGCCTGCACCAGCGGGGACACCCGGCGGGACACCTGCTGCCAGGCGAAGAAGGCCCCCAGCGCCCAGGCCGCGGGGCGCAAGCCCCCGGCCGCGTAGGCCGTGGCGAACACCAGCACCTCCGACAGCGCCGCCCCCACCCACGGCAAGAGCCCCAGCGGCGCCAGGGCAGCGGCCACGGCGAGGAACCACGGCACGTCCAGTAGGAAGAGCGCCACGCCCATCACCGCCGCGCCCAGCAGGGACAGGAGGAAGGTGCCCGCCACGTAGCCGGACACCGCGCGCGTCATCTCCCGGGCCAGCCGGTCCACGCGCGCCCGCCGCCGCGGGGGCAGCCAGGCCAGCACCGCCTCGAACAGCTCCTCCCCGAACAGCAGGATGAAGGCGGCCAGGGTGGCCACCGTGACGCCGGCGAGCAGCAGCTCCAGCGCCCCGCGCGGCAGGCGCAGGAGCGGTCCGGCCAGCGAGGGGAGGGTGGCGGCCCACGCGGCCTCGGCGCGGGAGAGGAGCCCGAAGCGCTGCTCGAGCGCCCCCACCGCGCGCGTCCCCTTCAGCCGCTCCTCCAGCGACGGCGGCTCCGCCCCGAGCGCACGTCCCTGCTCGGCCAGCAGCGGCAGGAAGGTGGAGACGAGCAGCGCTGCCGCCGCCGCCAAGGTGACGAAGACTCCCACCACCGCCGCCCAGCGCGGCATCCGCCGGGACAGCCGCTGCATCAGCGGGGCCAGCGCGAGCGCCACGAAGAGGGCGAGCACGGCCCACGCGAGCACGCCCCACGTCTGGAAGGCGACCCAGGTGCCGGCCGCCAGGGTGAGCAGGTTCAGCCCCACCACCCAGACGGTGGAGGGGTGGACCTGCACGCCTGCAGGCGGGGACTGGTCGGGCCGCACGGGGGAACAGTGTGCGCACGCGCGCCCCCGCCGGCCTTGGACGGCGGGACTACGGGGTGGTGAAGCTGCGGGTGGTGAACGGCACCGCGGCGCCGGCCAGGTCCTTGAGCTGCGGGGCAGCCCCGGCCGGGTTGGTGGTGACGTCCACGGTCACCTGCGTGCCCACCGGATCCACCGGGCGCCACAGCACCTCGTTGGGGTTGGTGCTGGACAGCACCGCGCAGCCGAACAGCTTGGTGGCGCCCACCTTGAAGGACAGCGAGCCCACCGCGGACTGGGTGTTGCAGTGGAGCGTGGCGGGGTCCACCGGCTCGGTGAAGGTGACGGTGGCGGTGCCGTACGGTGCGTCCCGGGTGGCGGTGGGGCTCCAAGCGACGGCGGTGAAATCCGGCGTTGTAGACTCCACGGTGAAGGACTGGGCGGTCCCGGCGAAGGCGTTGCCTGCCAGGTCACGGAGGCCCGCGTCCAGCGTGGCGGCCAGGTTCGTACCCGCGGCCACCGGCGAGGACGAGGTCCAGGTGACCACCGCCCCGCTCGTGGACAGCGTGCCCGTCAGCGCCCCGCCCGTGTCCGCTACCCGGAACGAGAGGTCGGTGACGCTGTCGGACGCCAGCGGCTCGTTGAAGGTGGCCCGCACCACCACCCGGCCCGATGCGGCGGAGCTCCCCGTGAGCGCGGTGAAGGTGCCGTCCGGCTTCTGGACCTCCAGGACGTTCAGCGTAGGCGCCACCGACTCGCCCACCGCGTTGAACGAGATTTCAGGCCCCTGGTTGCCCTGGTTGTAGAGGTTGGCGGCCTGCGCCTGGCGGACCTTCAGGACATACTGGCACCCGGCGGCCATGTAGAGCGGCGGCAGCACCTTGATGTTCACCTTGTCCGTGGTGGCCGCGGTGGTGGCCGGGGCCAGCACCGAGTCCACGGCCAGCTTCGTGGCCGGCTGGGGGCAGCCGGTCCCGCCCAGCGCCTCGAGCGCGATGGAGCCGCCACCCCCGGCCACGGAGTACCAGGAGGTGGACAGGGAGCGCTCCTTCAGGCTGGTGCCGCCCAGGGTGAGGACGAAGGACTGGCTGTTGGCCACCTGCGCCGCGTTGGTCGCGGTGAGCAGCGAGGGCTGGATGGCATTGTTGGCCGGGGTGTTGCCCGTGGAGAAGTTCTGGCTGGCGGTCTCCGGCACCGGGTTGCCGCGGTAATCCAGCATCCCCGTGGAGGTGCGCACCTTGTAGGGGCCGCCGTTGTTGGTGAGCCAGAGCGGGTTGGGGATGTAGGTGGCGGCGCGCGGCTGGGCGGGCTGCAGCGCCACGATGCCGTTGATGCGGCTCCCGGCGAGCGTGGCGAACAGCGTTTCGCTCGTCACGGACGGCAGGTGCAGGGCGCGGTCCGCCACCAGCGGCACGAGCGCGTTGGGGGTGAGCTGCGCCTCAGGCGGGGAGAGCGTCACCGCCGTGGCCGGGCAGGTGGTGAAGGCCACCCGGACGTCCGCCTCCAGGGTGTGGCCCGTGGCGGTGGCCACGCCGTCCGTCCCGCCGAGCAACTGCACCGCGTAGCGGCCATCCACGGTGGCGGACTTGTGGCCCAGGTTGGGCGTGGTGAGGGTGGCGGACTGCGGATAGGCCACCCCGGCCGGCAGGGTGACGGTGGTCACCACCGCCGGCGCGTTGCCCAGGGGCACCAGCCTGAGGTTCGTGGAGGTGAGCGAGGCCGGGTCCATGGGCTCGGCAAAGGTGACCGCGAAGGCGCCGTTGACCGGCACCTCGGTGGCGCCGTCCAACAGCTGCTCGGAGATGACCGCGTTGGCCACCCGGATGCCGGACAGCGCGGGCGGCGGGCGGGTGGTGAAGCTCCACGAGACGGGGGCCGCCGGGAAGCTGCTGCCCACCTTGACGGCGGTGCTGACGGTGGCGGTGAAGGTGGTGCCCGGGCGCAGCCGGTGCTCGCCGGGGACGCACGCGTAGGTGGCGCTCAGCAGGTTGAGGCAGACGCGGTTCTGGGCCGTGCCGGCCCCCGAGGCGTCCGAGAGCGTGTAGGGCGTGGTGGCGTCCAGCGGCAGGGCGGCGGAGCGGCCGAAGTCGTCCGTGTAGGAGAGCGTGAGCTGGTTGCCCCCGGCGGTGAGGGTTGACGCGTCCACGTCTCCCACGAAGTCAATGCACACCGGGTCCGTGGACTCCACGTCCGCGGCCAGGTCATCCGGGAGGACACCCAGCACCAGCTGCGCCGAGGAGGTGCGGAAGGTGAAGGTGTAGTCCAACGGCAGCGTGGAGACGCCGTTGGCGCCCACCGGCCCCGCCGTCCCGCCCTTGATGCTGGCGGTGTACGTCATGGCCACGACCAGGTACGGGGCGTTGGCCGCATCAGACGGGTCCAGCGTCCACTTCCGCGTCCCGCCCTCGTAGGTGGGGGTGCCGTCCACTTCCAGCGCGGAGGTGGCCAGCGTCCCGTTGGTCCAGTTGAACGGGGTTGCGCCGCGGGTGACCACCACGTTGCAGCTGGCCTTGTTGGAGGACGGCGTGCAGGGGACGAGCGAGGTGGGGGCCAGCTCCTGGTTGAACTGCAGCACCACGCTGCTGCCAATGGGGGCCAGCTGCGCCCCGGCCGCAGGCGTGGTGGCCAGCACCTGCAGGTGCTCGATTTCCACGTCGAAGCGGGTGGAGACGTCCGCGGGCAGCGTCCCCTGTGCGGTGGTGCCGAGCAGGGTGGCATCCAGTGCCTGGATGCCGGCGAGCGCCGTGGCGCGGTAGCGCTTCAGCACCTCCAGCGGGGCGGACGGGGTGAAGATGGCCACGGAGCCATCCACGGCGGGGCCCACCTGCGCGCCGTTGGTGCAGGTGAGGGTGCCGGGGACGGCCGCGCCGGTGTCGTCCCGGACGAGCGTGAGGCGGCCGGCCACGGTGCTGCAGCGCACGGCGCGGCTGAAGGTGAAGCGCACATCCGATTTGGCCGAGACGTTGTTGCCCGGGTTGCCGTTGGGGGAGGTGCCCACCACGGCGAGCGGGGCGGGGTCCGCGGCGCGGTACGTCCAGGAGACGTCCACCGGGAGCTGTCCGCCGGACGGGGTGGCCGCGTCCGACTGGATGGCCGTGTTGGTGCCGGTACCGCCCACCAGCGTCACCTTCACGCTGGCGCTGGGGGAGAACGGGGCGTGGGCGCACTGCGCCTTGCGCGCGTCACCGCCCAGCGGGCAGGTGAAGGTGCAGGGCACCGCCGTGGTGCCGGGCACGGGGGCGCCGGTGGCCAGCGGCGCGGGGGTCTGCTCCACCAGAACGGTGGTGCCATTCACGGTGGCGCAGTCCACGGGCTCGCTGAAGGACAGGACAATGGGCTCGGAGAAGCCCGAGCCGGTGGAGCCCGGGGAGGGCAGGGCGCTCGCCAGCAGCAGGGCCGGGGGCTCCCCCATCTTGAAGGAGAGGACGACGTCCGCGGGGAGCTGGCCGCCATAGGTGGTGGCGTCCGAGGCCTCCAGCACGCGGCTGCCCGCGGTATAGGTGCCGCCCTGCAGCGTAACCGTGACCTCGGTGCCGTAGGGGAGGGGCGTGGAGGACTGGGGCTTGAGGGTGAGGTGATAGTTGCCCGCCTGGCAGTCCACGGTCACAGGCCAGGCCTGGGTGGTGCTGTCCGGCAGGGTGAGGGTGGCCGAGGCGGTGGCGGCGGTCACCGAGTCACAGTCCACCGTGCGGGAGAACTGCACCTCCAGCTCCGGGGGCGGGGAGACGGGGACGTTGGACGCGCCGTTGCCCGGGGTGGACAGCGTCACGGCGAGCGGCGAGGGGTCCGCCGCGCGGACCTGGAAGGTGACGGCCGTCTGCAGCTGGCCGCCGCGGATGGTGGCCCGGAGGGACTCCACGCGGTCGCGCGCAGCGGGGGCCTTGCCGGCCTCGTAGGCGCCGCCCGCCACGGTCACCTTCACCACGGCGGAGGGCAGGAAGGGGGTGGTGGGGGTGAAGACGGCCTGGCAGTTGGCCGCGTTGGTCCCGGCGCAGGCCGCCTCGCCCTCGCCCGCGGCGGCGGTGTTGCCGGCGCAGGCCCAGGACCCGCCCACCGTCTCCGTGGTGCCCTTGCGCGCGCCGAAGCGGGGGTGGTCATCCACCACCTGCTCAACCTTCGCGGTGGTGTTGGTGAGCGTCTCGCAGTCCACGGGCTCGGTGAAGGCGAGCGTGAGGAGGGCGTTGGGGGCAACGCCGGTGGCCCCGTTGGCCGGGATGGCGGTGGCCAGCGCCAGCACGGGCGGGTCCACCACGCGGAAGCTGGAGGTCACGTCCTCCAGCAGCGCGCCGCCGGCGTCCGTGGCGCGGACGGAGCGGACCGGGGTCTCGGAGGCGGCGCCGGACAGCTTCAGCGTCACCTGGGAGGAATACTTGAAGCGGAAGCCCGTGGCCTCCGGCTTGAACGTGACGGTGCACGGGGCGGGGTTCTTGGCGCACGTGGTCCCCTCCAGCGTCTCGTCCGCGGCCGGGTCCACGGTGGGGCACTCCCAGCTGCCCGGCACGGCGACCGCGGTGTCCCCCGCGGCGGTGTGCGGGTGCAGGTCTGCCAGCTCTGAGACGGTCATCCCGGACAGCCCAGCGCACTGGAGCGGCTCGCTGAAGACCACCTTCACCTGGGCGTCCCGGGCCACGCCCGCGGCCCCGCCAGAGGGCAGGAGGGACACCACGCGCAGCGGAGGCGGGTTGACCGTGTTGGCCAGCCAGCGCACCTGCACCGGGAGCGGCCCGTTGTCGCGCAGGCGCTTGAGGGAGGGGGAGATGTTCAGGCGCAGCGCGGTGGTGAACGGGAGCTTGACCCGATTGTCCTCCTCGAACGGGGTGACGGTGACGGTGGGGACGGGGCTCTCCTGGTACGTCACCTGGATGGGGATGGCGGTGGGGGTGGCGATGGCCGGGTCCGTCCCGGTGGGCCCCAGTGCCTCCAGGGTGATGGCCCCCGCCACGGTGCCCTCGGCGAGCCGTTCGCTGAACGTGATTTCGAAGTCCGTGTCCCGCGGCACGAAGGTGTCCACCACCGGCGCGGCGGAGGTGCCTGCGTCTGCGCCCGGGGCGGCCGTGGTGGTCACCGAGCCCTGCGTGGCGGTGATGGAGACGACGCGCAGCGGCACGTCCGTGACGAAGTCCTGCTGCGAGCAGGACAGGCCGGCGGCAGCGGCGAGCAGGAGGAGGGGGAGCGAGCGGGTCGTCATGGCGAGTCCAGGGTGGCCGGGAGAGCGCATCAGAAGGAGAGCCGGTAGCCGGCGAGGAGGTTGGAGCCCTGCACGTCGCCGGGCGTGGTGTTGATGGTGCCGTACACCTGCTTGAGCCCCAGGTCCGTGCGGGCGGAGAGGAAGCGCCCCTCCACCGTGAGGGCGCCGGGGCCCACGGGCACGGAGAGCTCCAGCCCGGCGTAGAAGCCCGTGGCCCACGCCGCCTGGGGCGCGTTGGTGGTGGTGACGCCGCCCGAGGTGTAGCTGCCGGTGGAGCGGGTGTAGACGGCGGCGCCGCCGGCCACCGGGGCAATCTTCAGCGGGACGTCCAGCGGCAGCTCCCACGCCAGCCCGAAGAGGACGGGCACCATGTCCAGCTGCCAGCGGTAGCTCATCTCCGGGCCGAAGTCCGGGTCGTTGGCGAAGGCGCGGGTGCCGGCGCCGCCCAGCCGGGTGAAGCCCCCTTCCGCGGCCACGGCGAGCGAGCGGGCGAACGG
>VGRA01000034.1 GCA_016875515.1 Deltaproteobacteria bacterium
AAGAGCGCGTCCGCGCGGTGGGCCTGCGGCACGTACCCCATGCGGGGCGGCCGGCCGGACGGCAGCACCCGGGTCCCATCCAGCAGCGGCAGCAGCCCCAGCACGGACCGCAGCAGCGTGCTCTTCCCCGCGCCGTTGGGGCCCAGCAGCGCCAGGCGCGTCCCGCGGCGCACGTCCAGGTCCACCGGGCCGAGGATGGGCTCGTAGTGGCCCACGCACGCGCGCTCGAGCCGGACCAGCGACTCCGCCACGGCTACCTCTTCTTCTTGCTGTAGGTGGCGGTGATGACCGTGCCAATGCCGCCGCGCACGAAGAAGTCCCCCTCCACCGTCATCTTCCGCGGCTTCACCAGCTTCACCAGGTCATCCAGGATGCGGTTGGTGACCGCCTCGTGGAACGCCCCCTCGTCGCGGAAGCTCCACATGTACATCTTCAGGCTCTTCAGCTCCACGCACAGCGTGTCCGGCGTGTAGCGGATCTTGAAGTGCGCGAAGTCCGGCTGTCCCGTCAGCGGGCACAGGCAGGTGAACTCCGGGATGTCGAAGAGGATCTCGTAGTCCCGGTCCGGCGACGGGTTCTTGAACGTCTGAAGGTCCTTGGACGGCTTGCTCGGGCGGTGCATCTCCATGGTGCGCCCGCCCATATCTCAGTCCCGCATTGTCGCAAAGGAGACCAGCTCCAGGTCCAGCTCCACCACCAGCTCGGCTGCCCGCCGGGAGGTGAAGGTGCGGAGTTCCACCTCGCGCTGCGCCGCGTACCCGCTGCGGACGTGGCTGGGGGACAGCCCCGGGTGGCACATGAGCTCCGTCACCCCCTCCGGCAGCCCGGAGAGCTGCCGCTCCAGCTCCTCCTCCGTCCAGTAGGCCTCCGCCCCCGCGTCCCCCACGAAGTGGGGGTTGGTCCGCACGCCGGACGCGCGCAGCGCCGCCCGCATGGTGGCGTCGACGCTGCGCACCGGCAGCCCGCGCGCGCGCGCCGCCCGGGCCAGCCCCTCCAGCACCCCTGCGTGCCGGTGCAGGTGCTTGTGCACGTCCACGTGCGTGGGAGGCCTTCCCGTCAGCGCCTCCAGCCGTTCGCACTGCGCGTGCGCCTCCGCCTCCACAACCTCCGCGGGCAGCCCCGCCGCGCGGGCCTCGGAGAGTTCGCCGCGCTCCAGCCACGCCGCCGGGAAGCCCGCCCAGCAGGGGGCGTGGCGCGCCAGGTTCAGGTGCAGCCCCACCGAAAGCCCCGCCGTGTCTGCCGCCGCCTGCTCGCTGAACGGCGTGTTCACCATGAAGGTGGTGGACCGGACGATGCCCTCCCGCGCCGCGCGCCGGATGCCCTCGGTGACCGCCGGGTCGTACCCGAAGTCGTCCGCGTTGATGATGACCTGCCGGCGCGCCCCCACTTTCCGCTCAGCCCCGCCGCCGCCGGCGCAACAGCGCCCAGACCACGAGCAGCCCCGTGACCGGCATTCCACCCACCGCCGCGCAGCCGGCTGCCGGGAGCGCTCGCGGCGCCAGCGGCAGCAGCAGCGGCGCGGGGGGCGGCAGGTCGCACATCTTCCCCTTCACCCCCACCACGCATGGGGCGTCTTGGATGCAGTTGGCCGAGCTGTCACACGAGGGCAGGCAGCGCATGTCTGCCTGGCTGGCGGTGCGGTTGCATGTCAGCCCCATCCCGCACACGTTGATGCCCTCCTTGCACACCGCGCTGAAGCCCGCCTCGGGAAGTTGGATGTACTTGCAGGTGCCGGACGTGCACTCCATCCCGCCCGGGCACTGGCCGTTGTCCTGGCAGCCGCGCGAGCAGTAGGCGTCCGGGTGCTGCTGGTCGAACGTGCACACCTTTTCCGTGCACACGTCCGCGTTGATGCACCCCCCGCCCAGTTCCACGCAGTCGCTGTCTGCCGCCGGGCACCCGGTGGGCTGGCAGATGCCGTTCTGGCCGCAGTTGGGCGGGCAGTCCGGGTCCCAGTCCGGGTTGGGGCACTGCCCCGAGCACAGGTTGTCCGCAACGCAGACGCAGTCCGGGTCCAGCGGCTGGCAGCCGCTCTTGCACTGCCCGTCCCGGGTGCACTGGGGCCCCTCCTCCTGGGTGAGCCACGCGTTGATGAACGACGCGTAGTAGTCCGTGCGGGAGGCCCCGCCCAGCGTGCAGGACTCGACCGCGGTGAACGAGTGCACGCCCACCACCCGCTCCACGCCGTCCGAGAAGGTGTGGAAGGTGGGGCCGCCCGAGTCCCCCTGGCAGATGCCGCGGGACTGCTGGTCCCCCACGTAGAAGAGGGCAGGGGAGTAGTAGCCGCTGTTCTGCGGAGGGAGGATGAAGCTGAGCGCCACCTGCCGCTTGCGCGTGGGGCTCGGGTCCTGGGCCGTCCCGCCCACGGTCCGGCCGTAGCCCACCGAGCGCACCGGCCGCCCTCCGTACCCGGCGAGGTCCGCGTCGTTCCACGCCTTGGGCGTCACCGCCGGCGCGCGGTCCAGCAGCGCCAGGGCCACGTCCCCGCCGAGCGACTGGGAGTTGGGGTTCCAGTTGGGGTGGATGCGCGTCTTCACCAGCCGGTACCACGCGGACTGCGGCGTGCTGTCCGGGTTGGTGTAATGGGTGGCGTAGGCTTCAATCTCTTGGTTGGCACCCGCTGGCCCCATCCGCGCGTCCACGCAGTGCGCCGCCGTCAGCAGCGTCCGGGAGGCAATCAGGGTGGCCGTGCACCCCGACTGCGCCATGCAGCGGCCCCCGTAGCAGAAGGCCCCCTCGTTGCCGCACTGCGCGTTGGAGGAGCAGGCCCCGCCCAGGTGCGTCGTCGCGAGCATGAACACCTCGGGGTCCTGCCCCTGGGGCACCACCGTGCCGCCCAGGATGGCGCCGTGCGTGCGGCCGTACTCGGTGGGCCCGGCCACCTCTTCCGCGCCCTCAGCGGAAGGGGAGCAGCCGGCGGCCGCCAGCGCGGCGGCCGAGAGCGCAGCAGCGGCCCGGCGCTGGCGCCGACCCACCCACGGCAGGAGCACGAGCCCCAGCAGCCACAGCGGTCCGCCGCCCGCCTCCGAACAGCCCACCGCGGACGGGCCTGTAGCCACGGGCCCCGCGGTGGCCGGGGCGAGCGGCACCGTCTTCGGCGCTGGCGGCAGCGGTTGGCAGAACTCCACCGCCCCCTGGCCTGAGCGGCAGGTGGCCCCCGGCTCGGCGCAGCTGAATCCCGGCCCGCACGCCTCGCGGCAGTAGGTGGCCTCCCCCGGCCCGCCCGTGCACACCGTCTCCCCGGCGCAGAAGTCCGCCTGCAGGTCGCACGGATCCCCCAGCTGTTTCACCGGGCGAAGCGGGTAGCGGCACTGCCCGGTGCTGCACTCCATGCCGAACGGGCAGGATTCGGAACCGGTGCACGCCTCGGTGCAGTACCAGCCGTTCTGCCCGTCCGTGATGCACGACCGGGTGATGCAGTCCTGGGTGCGGCTGCACTCGCCCCCGGTGTCCACGCAGTCCGGGTCCGGCACCGGGCACAGCGCCGTGGAGCACACGTTCCCGCCGCCGCAGTCCTTCGGGCAGTCCGGGTCCATGGCCGGGTTGGGGCACTGCGGCGAGCACTGCCCGTCCGCCACGCACACGCAGTCCACGTCCGGGGTGGTGCAGCCCTGCACGCACTGGCCGTCCGGATCGCACGAGGGGTTCTCCCACGTGGCCATGGTCGTCATCACCCACGAGGCGTACGCGTCCACGCGCGTGTCCCAGCCCTCGTAGGCGCAGTTCTGGTCTCCGTAGGAGACCACGCCCGCCACCTTCTCAACGCTGCCGAACGTCATCAACCCCGGGCCCCCCGAGTCCCCCTGGCACGTCTGCATCCCGTTGGCGCCGGACTCGAACGTCTTCGTCTCAATCTGCCGCAACGGGTAGGACACCTCGCGCTTGAGGCCATCCCCGTTGTTCCACGGGGAGGTCAGCCCGTAGCCGACATGCCGGATGGTCCGCCCGATGTCCGAGCCGGACAGCGGCGTGGTGTTGATGGGGATGGGGGTGACGCCGCTGAAGGCGGACTCCAACCGGTGGACGCTGATGTCGTTGGCGACGTTCTGGTCGTTGTAATAAGGGTGTTCCACCTGCCGGGTGATGAACCGGTACTGCTGCGGCTGGTTCGAGTCCGGGCCCACCACGGCAATGATGGAGGACGTGCCCCCCGTGGGCGCGTCCAGCGAGTGGTCCACGCAGTGGCCCGCGGACAACACGGTACGGGGGCCGATCAGCGTCCCGGTGCAGACCGAAGCCACGTAGACGGCGCCCTGGTGCTGGTACACCTGCGCAAGCGCCACCACCGCCGGGTCCCCCTGCGTCAGCTGCCCGCCAATGATGTCCTGCCGCAGCTGCCCCAGCTGCTGCTCGGCGCCCAGGGCTGCCGGCCCGCACCCGCTCACCAGCCCCGCCAGCACACCCACCCAAAGGATTCGGGAAACCATGGAAACTCCGGACTTTGAGGACAGGTCGCGAGCGTGGAGCAACGCATATGCCACGGGTGTCATCCCGGGTTCACGCCGCCTGCCCGCCCTGTCACCCGGACAGCCCTGCCCCTGCCATTGACCGAAAATCGGACACACCCGGGCGTTGCGCCGGGGCCGGCCCCGCCATTACCTCCACGGTCGTGCTGACAGCGCTCCTGACCTCCGCCCTCCTGGCCGCCACCCCCGCCGCAGGGGAGGTGGCCCCGGACTTCTCCGTGAAGGACGTGGACGGGAACGCGCTGCAGCTGTCGCAGCTGGTGGAAGAGCGCACCGTCCTGCTCGTCTTCTTCCCCAGGGCCTTCACCCCTGGTTGAACACGCGAGCTCTCGGCGTACCGGGACCGGTACGCGGAACTCGAGAAGGCGGGTGCCCGGGTGCTCGCGGTCTCCACGGATGACGCCGCCACCCTGCGGCGGTTCCGGGAGTCGCTCGGCTCGAAGGACACCTTCGTGTCCGACGAGGAGGGCTCCCTGGCCCGCCTGTACGGCGTGAAGTGGCCCGTGCTGAAGGTCGCCGGCCGCGTCACCTTCGTCATCGGAGAAGGGAGCCGCATCTTCAAGGTGCAGGACGGCACCGAGGCCATCAACCCGGAAGGTGCCGTGGCCGCCTGCCCGCTCCGGAAGAAGAGGCCCGCTGAGCCGCCGCCTGCGCCCCCCGTGCCAGCTCTGCCGCCTCCTCCGCCGGACGGCGGCACGCGCTGACGCTTCCGTCGGCTCAGCCCCCCGCGGTCGCCGGGGATGGGCCCGCCGAGGGGAGCGACTCCGCCGCCTCCGCCAGCGCCCCCTTCGTCCGCGCCTGCGCCCGGGCCAGCCGCTCGCGCACCAGCACCGGGTCCTGGAAGCCGCGCGCCTCGTCCGTCAGCGCCTGCCGCTCCTCCGCCGTGTACTTGAGGTGCGCGTACCGCGTGGCATCCGAGACCACCCGCAGCTTCTTCACCACGCCCACCCACGACAGCGCCTTGAGGACGTAGAAGCTGAAGTCCACCTCCCACCAGAACCAGCCCTGGTTGGCGGTGTTCTGGTGGAAGTGGTGGTTGTTGTGCCACCCCTCGCCGCACGTCAGCAGCGCCAGCCAGAAGTTGTTCCGGCTGGTGTCCGTGGACTTGTACCGCCGCGTGCCGAACACGTGCGCCAGCGAGTTGATGGTGAAGGTGCCATGCCACAGGAGCACCGTGGAGACGAACAGCCCCCACACCAGCATGGACCAGCCGGCCCAGGCGTACAGCGCCACACCCAGCAGCGTGGGTGGCACCAGGTGGTGCGTGTTCAGCCACACCAGTTCCGGGTACCGGGACAGGTCCTTGATGTTCTCCCAGCGCGTCTCGTCGTACTTGTGGGAGAGGATCCAGCCCGCGTGGCTCCACCAGAACCCCTTCAGCGTGGGGCTGTGGATGTCCTCCGGCTCGTCCGAGCAGCGGTGGTGGTGCCGGTGGTGCGCCGCCCACCACAGCGCCCCCTTCTGCGCGGACATGCCTCCGACAAACGCGAGCAGGAACTGGAACACCCGGCCCGCCTGGTACGCGCGGTGGCTGAAGTACCGGTGGTAGCCCGCGGTGATGGCGAACATGCGCAGGTAGTACAGCCCCACGCACACCAGGACCTCCCTCCACCGGAACCCCACCTGGAAGGCACACAGCGCCAGGGCGTGGACCACGAAGAAGGGGAGGCTGGCGGACCAACCGATGCGTTCATCTGCGGCGCGGGCGGGGGCGTGCGTCATGGCGGGCTCCATCCGGTGGCCCGGACATTGGCCACCGTCACCCCGCATCAACACCCCGCCATGTCATGGGCGTGTCAGCGCGCGCCGGATTCCTGCAGCCCGTCCAGCCACGCGCGGAAGGAAGGGTGGCCGTGCAGCGGCCGAAGGTCCTCGTCCGTCTCCGCGTAGTGGACATCCCGGAAGCCCAGCGGGGCCGCTCGCTCGAGCCACCCCAGCGCCGCTTCCACATGTCCGGCGCGCGCCCACGCGCACGCCACGTCGTAGGCCGCCTGCGCCGTGGCCCGCTCCCGGAAGGCCGCCTCGCCCGCGGTTGCCGCCCCCGCGAAGTCCCCGCGGAGGAACAAGAGCCGCTCCGCGCAGGCCCACGCCGCCCCGGCGTCCACCCCCGGCAGCGCGCGCGCCTCCGCCTCGCGTCCCGCACGGAGGAGCGCCCCCGCGTACTCGTGCAGCACCGTGGCGTCCCCCGTCTCCTCAGCCGCCTGCGCCCAGAGCGGCAGCGCGCGCCCCTCGTCCCCCACCAGCGAGAAGGCCGCGGCGAGCGCCTGCGGCTCCACCGTCGCCCCCGCCCCCACCTGGCTGAAGTGGTCCAGCGCGCGCCGCCCCTGTCCCAGCTTCACTGCCGCCCACCCCAGCAGGTGCTGGAAGCGGCCGCGCAGCGACGGCGTCATCTCCAGGGCCAGCGCCCGCTCCCCCATCCGCTGCGCCTCGTCCAGCCGGCCCGCCTGGAACAGGGACACCGCCTCGCGGAAGGCCACCTCGGACGGATGCGAGGGCTCGAGCGCCGGCATCTCCCCGCGCTGGTACGCCCCCACCATCTGCACCGCGCGGATGCCCACCATCACCACCAACAGCAGGGTGAGCATGCCGCCCGTCCGCAGCGCGAACAGCCCGAGCGCCACCGCCAGCACCAGCGTCAGCACCTGCGCGAACAGGAAGCCCACGCGCCCGAACACCCGGATGAGCACCGCGGTGGCCACCTGCCCGCCGTCCAGCGGCGCAATGGGCAGCAGGTTGAACACGCTCCACACCCCGTTCATCTGCGCCAATTGGTTGAGCACCAGCGCCGCCGTCGTCCCGCCTGGCACCAGGTGCACCCCAATGAGCGCCAGCAGGCACAGGAGCAGCCCCATCCCCGGCCCCGCCAGCGTGAGCGTCACCTCCTTGAACCACGGGATGGTCTCGTTGGCGTTGGGGCGCGTCAGCCCTCCCAGCGCCACCAGGTCCACCGTGGGCCGGTACCCGAACGCCAGCGAGACGAAGGCGTGCCCCAGTTCATGCGCGAGGATGGACACGAAGGCCATGGCCACGAAGAGCCCCACCCAGGCCGCCATGGCCGCCCCCTGGCCGGGGAGCGACGGGTCTGCGAGCGCGCTCGCGGGCCATGCGCCGTGCGGGGGTGGACGCCAGCTCCAGCCCAGCAGCGCGGAGAACAGCAGGTGCGAGCCGTGGACCTGCACCGGGATGGAACCCACGTTGAAGCGGAACATGGCCGTGGGGGCGAGCATAACGGCCCGCCGGGGTGGCCGCAGGGGGGACCTTCCGCTAAGAGCCGGCGCCTGCCATGCCACAGCTCGGTCCCTATGCGCTGAAGAACCCGTGGGTGCTCGCCCCCATGGCGGGCGTGAGCGAGATGCCCTTCCGCGTGCTCGCCTTCCGCATGGGCGCGGGGCTGTGCCCCACGGAGCTCGTCTCCGCCCAGGGGCTCATGCGGATGAACCCGCGCACCGTGCGCTACCTCCGCCACGACGCGGAGGTGGAGCGCCCCTACGTGCTGCAGGTGTTCGGCGGGGAGCCGGACGTGATGGCCCGCGCCTCGGTCATGGGCAAGGAGGCCGGCGCCCAGGTCATCGACATCAACATGGGTTGCCCGGTGAAGAAGGTCACCCGCTCGGGGGCCGGCAGCGCGCTCCTGTGCGACGTGCCGCGCGCCGCGGACGTGGTCCGCGCCATCCGCGAGGCCACCTTGCTGCCCGTCACCGCGAAAATCCGCACCGGCTGGGACGCGAACAGCCGCAACTACGTGGAGGTGGCCTCTGCGCTGGTGGACGCGGGGGCCTCTGCCATTGCCATGCACGGCCGCACGCGCGCGCAGGGCTACTCGGGCAAGGCAGACTGGGACACCATCCGGCAGCTGAAGGCGGCCCTTCCCGGGACGCTCGTCATCGGCAACGGGGACGTGAAGACGGTGGAGGACGCCCACCGCATGCTCGAGCAGACTCGCTGTGACGCGGTGATGATTGGCCGAGGCGCGCTGGGCAACCCTTGGATATTCCGCCAGCTCAACGGCGGCCTGCCCCCGGACAACGACGAGCGCTGCGCCGTGGTGCTCGCGCACTTCGAGACCCACTGCGCCTTCGCGGGCGAGGAGCTGGCCGCGGTCCGGAGTTTCCGCAAGCACCTGGCCTGGTATGCCCACGGGCTCCGGGGCGCGTCCGCCTTCCGCGCCGAGGTCAACACGCTCGACCGCGGCGAAGCGGTCCACGCCGCCGTGCGTCGCTTCTTCCAGGAGGCAGAGGCGGACGCGGAGGCCGCCGCCTCGGATGACTACGACCTGGACTACCGCACCGCGCTCGGTTGAACCGGATTGAACAGCGGCGTGCGTGGGCGGGCAGGTCAGGTGCACCAGCGGCGCACCACGTCCAGCAGCACCTCCAGCCCGCGGTGGAACCCCTCCACGGGAATCCGCTCGTCGTCCCCGTGGTAGAGCGCAGAGAAGCTCACCGCGGGGGCGCGGGGGAAGACCACCGGGGAGAAGCCGTAGAAGGTCGTCCCCAGCCGCGTGAAGGGGGCCGCGTCCGTGAAGCCGGGCACCAGCAGCGGCACCGGCACTCCCTCCGGGTCCAATGACGCCACCGCCGCTGCCAGGTGCCGGTACATGCCCGTGTCCGGCGAGGCCTCCACCGCCTCCAGGGACCTCAAGAGCTCCAGCTTCACGTCCGGGCCCAGCACCTTCCGCAGTTCCGCCTCCAGCTCCTCCGGGCCGTCGCCCGGCACCGTGCGCCCGTCCAGCTCCGCCTCCGCGAAGGACGGGATGACGTTGGTCTTGGTGCCCGCCCGCAGCACCGTGGGCGTGGCCGTGTTCCGCAGCAGCGCGGACAGGCTCCGGCGCGTCCCCTCGTCCGGGATGCGCCCCAGCGCCCAGCGGCCCAGGGCAGGGTTCAGCAGCAGGCGTAGGACGAAATTGCCGGGAAAGCCGCTCGCCCCGGCGAAGCCCTCCACCATCTCGCGCGCCGTCCGGGTGGCCTTGAAGGGCAGGGCGGTGGGGTGCAGCCGCCCGAGCGCGGCGGACAGGCGCACCACCGGGTTGTCCTCGCGCGGCGTGGAGCCGTGGCCCGGAGAGCCCTCCACCCGCGCCCGGAACCAGGCCATCCCCTTCTGCGCCACCATGATGGGGTACAGCCGCGCGCCCCGCAGCGGCTGCGTGTAGCCGCCAATCTCCCCAAGCGCGTACTCGGCGCGGACCAGGTCCGGGTGCTCGTTCACCAGGAACTCGCTGCCCAGCCGGCACCCCGCCTCCTCGTCTGCCACGCCGGCGAAGATGACGTCCCGGCGCAGGGGCGCCCCCTCGCGCCGCAGCAGCTTGAGCACCATGGTGGACATGGCCGCCATGTTCTTCATGTCGATGGCGCCACGGCCGTACAGCCAGCCGTCCTCCACCACCGCGGCGAAGGGCGGGTGGCGCCAGCGGGCGGCCTCCGCCGCCACCACGTCCAGGTGCGCAGTGAGCAGCAGCGGCGGCAGCTCCCCCGTGCCCTTCAGCCGCGCCACCACCGACGTCCGGTCCTTCTCCTTCTCCAGCAGCTGCGGCTCCACCCCGTCCGCGCGCAGCGACTGGGCGAGCAGCTCTGCCGCGGCACGCTCCAGCCCCGGCGGGTTGGTGGTGTCCAGCCGGATGAGCGCCTGCAGCAGCCCGAGCGCCTCGTCCCGCACGGCGGTGGGGAGGGCGGGGGCGGTCACTTCCACGAGCTCCCGTCCGGAGGCGCCATCAGCGTGCGCGTGGTGGCCACGGTGCGGAAGTAGTCACACGCCGGCGTGCGCTTGCGCTCCAGCGTCTGGAAGTCCACCTGGTACAGGCCGAAGCGCGGTCCCCAGCCCTCCAGCCACTCGAAATTGTCCATCAGGCTCCAGTGTAAGTAGCCGCGCACGTCCGTGCCCCCGGCCACCGCGTCCAGCAGTTGCAGCCAGTGCTCGTAGAGGTAGCGGCAGCGGCGCTCCCCCGAGCGGTCGTCCACGCCGTTCTCCGTCACCCACACCGGCAGGCCGTACGCGCGCGCCTCCCTCAGCATCTGCCCGAAGCCGTCCGGGTAGTACTCCCAGCCAATGTCCGTGAGTCCCCGCTTGCGTGGATCCTTGAAGCGGAAGTCCAGGTAGGGCGGCTTCGTCACGAAGCGCAGGTGGGCGCGCGAGTAGTAGTTGATGCCCAAGAAGTCCATGCTGTCCCGCGCCCCGTCCAGCCGGACGCGCGCGCTGGCAATCCCGGGCATGAACAGCCGCAGCTCGCCGTCACACAGCGCGCGGAGGAAGGCGTGGTTGTAGGCCTCCGAGCCCAGCCGCACGAGCGCGCGGTCCAGCGGGTGCCACATCCGGTCCGGCGCGAACGCCAGCTGGTTCTGGCTGATGCCCAGGGGCAGCTTGCCGGCATGCGCGTGCACCTCCTCGCGCGCCGCCGCGTGCGCCCGGCCCATGTTGGCCAGCGCCGCCACCGCCCGGGCCCCGTCCGCAATCCCCGGTGGAATCACGCCCTGCAGGTAGCCGCCGAGCAGCAGCACCATGGGCTCGTTGAAGGTGATGACCAGTGCGTCCAGCCCGCGCAGCACCTGCTCGGCGCACAGCCGCGCGTAGCGGCGGAACTCCGCCACGCTCGCCGGCTCGTGCCACGGCGTCTGCGCGTGGAACCACTTCGGGTGCGTGAAGTGGTGCAGCGTCACCACCGGCCGCACCCCCGCGGCTTGCATCCGCTGCAGCCGCGCGCGGTACTCGGCGAGCACCGCCTCGTCCACCCGCCCGCGCTCCGGCTCCACCCGGGCCCACTCGATGGAGACGCGGAACGCCGTTGCCCCCACGTCCTTCGTGAGCTGTACGTCCTCGTCGAAGCGGTTCCAGTGGTCAACGCCCAGACCGCAGCGGGCGTTGGGGTCCTTGCACTTTCCTGCGCGCTCCCAGTCGCTCCAGTCGTTCTCGATGTTGCCTTCCACCTGGTACGCGGCCGTGGCCACGCCGAAGGTGAAGCCGTCCGGGAATTTTCGCTCGCTCGACATGCGCGCCTCCACGGTAGTGCGCGCCTCCGCGGCCGGAAAGTTCGGGGCCGCGCGCACCGCGCACGTTTCAGCTTCGTTGACACGCGATCGCTTGCTCTCTACTGTCTGCCGCGTGGCTCGCGCACTTCATGTCGAAGCGCAGGTCATCCAAACCAACGGAGGGACACACAATGGCTGCTAAGAAGGCTGCTGCGAAGAAGGCTCCTGCGAAGAAGGCTCCCGCGAAGAAGGCCGCTGCGAAGAAGGCCCCCGCGAAGAAGAAGGCGTAGTCTTCTCGCTGTCACCACCTCACGGTGGTGGCGCACTACGGCCCGGCAGACCTCGCGTCTGGCCGGGCCGTCGTGTATCCGGCCCTCCACCATGTCCCTGCGCCCCGCGGAGCTCGCCGAGCTCGCCACCGAGTTGAACGCGCAGCTGCGCGGCGCGTTCCTGCAGAAGGCCTGGGTGCCGGACCGCTCCACCGCCTACCTTGAGCTGCGCCAGCCCGGGCGTTCCACGCGGCTGTGCCTGTGCACCGCGCCCGGGCTGGGTCGCATCTGCGTGGCGGACGCGCGCGCCACCTCCGAACAGGCGGCACCCCTGCAGCGCGCCGTGCGCCAGCACCTCACCGGGGCACAGCTGCTGCGCGCCGCCGCGGCCGGCGCGCGGCTGCGGCTGGAGTTCGCCACCCGCGCGGGG
>VGRA01000035.1 GCA_016875515.1 Deltaproteobacteria bacterium
CACCACGGGCGGGGAGCCGTTCCGGGCGGCGGTGGAGCGGGTGTCCGGGGAGCCGCAGCCCTCCTTCGCGCAGGGCGAGGCCTCCTACGTGGGGCGCGGCTTCCCGCTGCCGGACGACGTGCTGCTGGGGGCGCGCGCGCTGCTGCTCCGGGACCTGGCGCAGGAGCAACGGGACTTCTTCGCGGCCTTCTTCGGCAGCCGGTTTCTGCTGCTGACGGGGCTGCTCGGGGCGCTGGGGCTGGGGCTGACGCTGGCCGTCTCCCGGCGGCTCGCGCGCCCGCTGCGCGAGCTGGAGGCGCGGGCGGACGAGGTGCGGCGCGGCAACCTGGACGTGCACGTGGAGGCCGAGGGGCATGACGAGGTGGCGCGGCTCACCACCACGTTCAACGAGATGGTGGCCGGGCTGCGGCAGCGGGACCAGATAAAGGGGCTGTTCAAGCGGTACCTGAACCCGCAGGTGGTGGAGCAGCTGATTGCCCACCCGGAGAAGGCCTCGCCCGGCGGCGAGCGGCGCGAACTGACGCTGCTGTTCTCGGACCTGGCCGGCTTCACCCGCTTCAGCGAGCGGCTCACCCCGGAGGAACTGGTGCGCCTGCTCAACACCTACTTCGGCGAGGCCACGGCGGCGCTCGGCCGGCGGGACGCCACGCTCGACAAGTTCATCGGTGACGCCATCATGTGCTTCTGGAACGCGCCGCTGCGGGACGAGGCCCACGCGGCCAAGGGGTGCCTCTCCGCGCTGGACCTGCTCGCGGTGGTGGACGGGCTGCGCGGGGTGTTCGCGGCGGCCGGGGTAACCTCCTTCGACTGCAGGATTGGCGTCCACACCGGGGCGGCGGTGGTGGGCAACCTCGGCTCCCCGGAGGCGCAGGACTACACCGCGGTGGGGGACGCGGTGAACCTGGCCTCGCGGCTGGAGGGGGCGTGCAAGGAATACGGCACGCGCACGCTCGCCTCCGAGGCGGCGGTGCGGGCCGCGGGGCAGGCGGTGCACGCGCGGGAGCTGGACGTGGTGCGGGTGGTGGGGCGCAGCGAGCCGGTGCGGGTGTACGAGCTGCGGGGACCCGGGGACCGCCCGGCGCCGCCCCTGCCGGGCCGGTGGGAGGAGGCGCTCGGGCTGTACCGCGAGGGCCGCTTCGCCGAGGCGCTGCCCCTGTTCCAGCAGGCCCCGGAGGATGGCCCCTCCCGGCTGTACGCCGAGCGGTGCGGCGAGTGGCTTGCCGGGCCCCCGCCGGCCCCCGGGGACTGGGCGGTCCACGCGCTGTCGTCCAAGTAAGGAGCGAGGCCTTGAACCGACTTGCCCGCGAGCCCTCCCCGTACCTCCGCCAGCATGCCGGCAACCCGGTGGACTGGTACCCGTGGGGCGAGGAGGCGCTCGCCCGGGCGCGCGCCGAGGACAAGCCCATCCTCTTGTCCGTGGGCTACTCCGCCTGCCACTGGTGCCACGTCATGGCGCACGAGTCCTTCGAGGACGCGGCCACCTCCGCGCTGATGAACGCTCACTTCGTCAACGTGAAGGTGGACCGGGAGGAGCGGCCGGACCTGGACCAGGTGTACCAGGGGGTGGTGCAGCTGCAGGGGCGCGGCGGCGGCTGGCCGCTGACGGTGTTCCTGAGGCCGGACCTCACGCCGTTCTTCGGCGGGACCTACTTCCCGCCCACCGACAAGCACGGGCTGCCCGGCTTCCCGAGGCTCATCTCCGCGCTCGCGGATGCATGGACGAACCGCCGCGCCGAGGTGGACGCGCAGGCGGGGGAGTTCCTCGAGGGGCTCGCCCACCTGTCCACTCACGGGCTGGGCGGCGCGGAGGGGCGGCTGTCAGGCGAGGACGTGGTGGTGGCCGCGCGCACGCTCGCGGGGGAGGTGGACGGCACGCACGGCGGGTTCGGCAGGGCGCCCAAGTTCCCCAACCCCATGAACGTCTCGCTGCTGCTCCGCGGCTGGCGGCGGAGCGGGGACGGCGCGCTGCGGGACGCGGCGCTGCTGGCGCTCCAGAAGATGGCCGAGGGGGGCTTGTATGACCAGCTGGGCGGGGGCTTCCACCGCTACAGCGTGGACGAGGCGTGGGAGGTGCCCCACTTCGAGAAGATGCTCTACGACAACGGCCAGCTCCTGCACCTGTACGCGGAGGGGTTCCTCGTGGAGCCGCGGGCCGCGTTCCGCAAGGTCGTACAAGAGACGGTGGGGTGGCTGCGGCGGGAGATGACCTCGCCGGAGGGGGCCTTCTTCGCCGCGCAGGACGCGGACAGCGAGGGGGAGGAGGGGAAGCACTTCGCCTGGACGCCCGCGGAGGTGGAGCAGGGGGTCGGCGCAGCCGACGCGCCGCTGCTGTGCGCGCACCTGGGCGTCACGCAGGCGGGCAACTTCGAGCTCGGCAGCTCGGTCCTGAAGGTGGCGAGGTCTGCCGCTGCGCTCGCTCGGGAGGCGGGCCTGTCCGAGGCGCAGGTGCAGGAACGGCTGGACGCGGGCCGGGCGCGGCTGTTCGCGGCGCGGCAGGCGCGGGTGGCCCCGGGGCGGGACGACAAGGTGCTGGCCGGGTGGAACGGGCTGGTGCTCCGGGGACTGGCGTTCGCCTCCCGGGTCTTCTCCGAGCCGGCGTGGGCCGGTGACGCGGCGCGGGCGGCAGACTTCCTGCTGTCCGCGCTGTGGCGGGACGGGCGGCTCCACCGCTCGTGGCAGGCGGGCGAGGCGCGGCTGGCCGGCTGCCTCGAGGACTACGGCGACCTTGCCTCGGGGCTGTGCCACCTGTACCAGGCCACCTTCGAGCCGCGGTACCTGGAGGCGGCCCGGGCGCTGGCCCTGCGCGCGGTGGAGCTGTTCTGGGACGGGGAGAAGGGGGCGTACCTGTCCGCGGAGCGGGGACGGGCGGATCTGGTCACCCCCGCGTATGCGCTTCACGACAACGCCTTCCCCTCCGGGGCGTCCACGTTGACCGAGGCGCAGGTGATGCTCGCGGCGCTGACGGGAGAGGCCGGCTTCCTCGAGCAGGCCGAGCGCTACCTGTCCCGCGTGCACGCACCGGTTCGCCGCGTGCCGGCGGCGTACGGCCACCTGTGGCTCGCGGCGGACGCGGCGCTGGACGGCGCGCCGTCCGTCGCGGTGGTGGGGCCCCGGGCGGAGGCGGCCGGGTTGCTCGCCGTGCTGGACCGCGGCTTCCACCCCACCGTGTGCGCGTCCTGGCACGACGGCGCCTCTCCCGTCCCCGGGGTGCTCGCCGGGGCGCTGG
Source organism: Deltaproteobacteria bacterium (assembly GCA_016875515.1). Classification (GTDB taxonomy): domain Bacteria; phylum Myxococcota; class Myxococcia; order Myxococcales; family Myxococcaceae; genus VGRA01. The sequence goes on from VGRA01000035.1 coordinate 3,227, forward strand.
AGGGGAAGCGCTGGAGGGGTGGGAGCCCAGAGGCGTTCCTGTGTCTGCGGTTCGGGTGCGGGCCACCCTCCTCCTCGCGCGGCGCGCTCGCGGCCTCGCTCGCGGCGAGCGGCGTCTGATATCACGACCCCTTCAAGCTGGAACGCACGGGGAGAAGGCAATGGGTCAATCGTCGTGGCTGGAGCGGCTGCCGGCAAGGACCCGCGACGTGATGGCATCGCTGGGCGAGGTGAAGACCTTCTCCTCGGGCGAGGGGCTCGTGAACCGCGGTGCGGTCGAGAGCCACCTGTTCCTCGTGGAGGCGGGCACGGTCGAGGTCGCGAGGAACGGGCTGCCCGCCATCCAGCTCGGGCCGGGAGACCTGGTGGGCGAGATGGCATTCCTGGACAACGCGCCGCGGCGCAACACCATCACCGCCGCCACCGAGGTGCGCGCCCGGCGCATCCTGCGCACCGAGCTCATGGCCGCCTTCGTCACGGACCCCGCCGAGCTCCGCACGGTGCTCGAGGAGGTAGCCCGGCTGAAGGAGGAGCGGCTGTCCACGGTCCCGTCCGGCGAGCAGGCCGCGGCGGCGTTCGTCAAGCAGCTGTCGTCCGAGTCCCTGTCCCACCGCGCGGTGCGTCACCCGTACCTGCAGGCGCTGGCGGACGGCACGCTGCCGGACCTGCGGTGGGCGTTGGCGGACTTTGCGCGGAACTACTACGGCTACTCGGCCCACTTCCCGCGGTACCTCACCACCGTCATCTCCCGGCTGGAGAACCCCGCGCACCGCAAGTCCCTGCTGGAGAACCTGACGGAGGAGTCCGGCGTGTATGGCGAGGAGGAGTACGCGGAGCTCGCCACCTTCGGGGTGAAGCGTGAATGGATAGAGGGGATTGCCCACCCGCTGCTCTTCCAGCGCTTCTCCCGCGCGCTCGGCGTTGACCACGCCGGCCACCGGGAGACGGACCAGGTGGCATGTTGGCGGGAGATGTTCCTCTCCGTGCTGTCCGAGGGCGGGCCGGCGGAGGCGCTCGGGGCGCTCGGCATTGGTACGGAGAACATCGTCCGCACCATCTACGGGCCGTTCGTGAAGGCGCTGTCCCGGCTGGATCTCCGCCCCGAGGACACCGTCTTCTTTCCGCTGCACACCGCGGTGGATGACCACCACCAGGCCACGCTGGAGGCCATCTCCGCGGACTTCGCCCGCACCGAGGAAGGGCGGGTGGGGCTGCGCCGCGGGATGCTGAAGGCGCTCTCGCTGCGCACCGCGTTCTGGGACTGGCTGCACGAGCGGGCGAAGGACCCCTCCCGGGCGGAGGCCGTGGCCTGACGGGCCGTTGACCCCTCGGAACACCGGAGCACACGCATGGACGATGCACTCGAGAAGCTGGTGGAGAACGCCTCCGGCCGGAAGCCGCTCGCGGCAGGCGCACCCCTGGAGGCGTTCCGGGCGCAGCCGCTCCAGCCGGGCAAGCCGCTGTACGCCAACCAGAACGAGCGGCTGAACATCGATTTCACCGTGGACCGCCTGCCCTTCCCGGACATCCAGGTGATGGACCCGCGCGTGGTGCGGATTCCCCCGGGAAGGAACAACGAGTGGCACAAGCACGCGCACGAGACGCTCTTCGTGGTGCTCTCCGGGGAGGGAGAGGTCCGCGTCGGGGAAGGCACCTTCCCGGTGAAGGCCGGGGAGGTGGCCTACGTGCCCCGGTGGATCTTCCACCAGACGCGCAACACCTCCACAGCGCAGGAGTTGGTGGTGTTGGCCATCACCGACTTCGGCTTCACCTCCGCGGTGTTGGGGGACTACGACAGGCGCACCCGGCTGTCCGTGGGCGGCACCGACGCTGCAGAAGGGAAGTAGTCCCACTTTTCGCCGCAGGAGACACCCCTGCCCGTGGGACGTGCTAGGCACGGCTCCAGCCTCTCACAGGAGCCCTGCCCATGAACGCCCCCCTTGCCCCCTGGCTCGACCGCCTCCCGCCCCGTGTCCGCGCCGTCTTCACGCAGCTGGGGGAGGTCCGCACGTACGAGCCCCACACGACGCTGGTGTTCCGCGGCGCGCTGGAGACGGACCTCTACTTCGTGGAGAAGGGCAAGGTGGAGGTGCTGCGGGAGCCGCAGCCCACGCTGCTGCTGGAGGCGGGGCAGCTGGTGGGCGAGATGGCCTTCCTCGAGGGCAGGTGCCGCCGCTTCACCGTTGCCGCGCACACGCAGGTCCGCGCGCGCCGCATCACCCGCGAGGTCCTGCACGCCGCCTTCGCAGACGACCCGGCCGGGCTGCAGGCGCTGCTGGATGCCATCACTGCGCTGCGCGACGCGCGGATGTCCGGGAGCCCCATGCAGGGGCGCTCGGAGCTGCCCATCGTCGCCCCCGGGGCTGTCTCGGTGGCGGAGGACCCGCAGCTGCGGTGGGACCTCTCGGACCTGTACGGCGGGCCGGACGCCTCCCAGCTGCACGACGACCTGGACCGCAGCCTGCGGCTGGCAGACGACTTCGCCTCCGCGTGGCGCGGCCGGGTGGCGGGGCTCGGCCCCGGGGAGCTGCACCAGGCGCTCGTGCAATACGAGGCGCTGATGCAGGCGGTCTACCGGCCCGCCATCTACGCGCAGCTGTACTTCTCCCAGGACACCGGCAACGCGGCGGCGCAGGGGCTGCTCGCCCGCACCCGCGAGGTCTCCACGGAGGCCTTCAACCGGGTGGCCTTCTTCGACGTGGAGCTGAAGAAGCTCTCCGGCGCGCAGCACCTGGCCCTCCTGGCCGCCCCGCAGCTGGCCGGCTACCGGCACTACCTGACCGGGCTCAAGAAGCTGGCTCCCTACACGCTCTCGGAGAAGGAGGAGCAGCTCTCGGCCACCAAGAACCTCACCGGGCGGGCGGCGTGGAGCCAGCTGTACACGGAGGTGTCCAGCAAGCTGCGCGTGCACCTGGTGGTGGACGGCGAGCGCAAGAGCTTCAACGTAGCGGAGGCGCGCGCGCTGCGCAGCTCCCCGGACCGTGCGCTGCGGCGCGCGGCCACGGACGGGCTGATGGCGGCGTTCGAGCAGGAGAGCCACGTGCTCAACTTCTGCTTCAACACGCTCTTCCAGGACCACAAGCTGGACGTGGAGACGCGCGGCTTCAAGTCCGTCACCGAGCCCACCTACCTGGACGACGAGCTGTCGGAGCCCGTGGTGGAGAGCCTCATGCGGGCCACCGAGGCCCACTACGGGTTGGCCCAGCGGTACATGCGGCTGAAGGCGCGCGCGCTTGGGCTCACGAACTTTTCCAGCCATGACGTGCTCGCCCCGCTGACGCCGAGCGAGAAGAAGCTCTCCTTTGACGAGGGGCGGCAGCTGGTGCTGGACGCCTTCGGCGCGTTCGACCCGCGCTTCGCCGACATCGCCTCGGAGTTCTTCGACAAGCGGTGGATTGACGTCATGCCGCGCCCGGGCAAGCGGGACGGGGCGTTCTGCTCCGGCAGCCTGCCGTCCAGCCACCCGTACGTGCTGCTCAACTTCCAGGGGCGGATAGAGGACGTGTCCACCACGGCCCACGAGCTGGGGCACGGCATCCACTTCTACCTGTCCCGCCGCCAGAGCCCGCTCAACTTCTGGCCCACCACGTCGCTGGCGGAGACGGCCTCCGTCTTCGGCGAACTGCTGCTCATGAAGCGGCTGCTGGAGAAGGAGACGGACCGGGCGGCGCGGCGGGCGCTGGTGGGGGTGCGCATCGAGGACATCGTCTCCACCGTGTTCAACCAGGTGGCCTACACGCGCTTCGAGCAGAAGGCGCACGGCAAGCGCGCCGAGGGCGTGGTGCCGGTGGAGGACTTCAACGCGCTGTGGACCTCCGAGCGGCAGCGGCTCTACGGGGACGCGGTGGCGCTCTTCCCGCAGGACCGCTGGGGGTGGCTGTCCATTGGCCACTTCGTGCACTACCGGTTCTATTGCTACAGCTACGCCTTCGGGCAGCTGCTCGTGCTGGCGCTCTTCGCGAAGTACGAGGAGGAGGGGGCTGCGTTCATCCCCCGTTACGTGGAGCTGCTCTCCTCCGGCAGCTCGGACACGCCCCAGGCGCTGTTGCAGAAGATGGGCGTGGACATCAGCGACCCGGACTTCTGGAGCCGCGGCTTCCGCACGCTCTCCGCGCTGCTGGACGAGTTCGAGTCGCTGCTGTGAGGCGGCGTCAGGGCAGCGTCCGGGCGCGCGCTGTGCTCCCCGCGGCGGTGTTGCCCAGCGCGTCCACGGCGCACACGCGGTAGGTGTACGTCGCGTTGCCCGGCAGGTTCGACGCAACGAACGACGTGTTCAGCCCCCGGTAGAGGGTCATCCCGCCCTGGCAGCCGGCCGGCGGCGTGGCCGTGCCGGACACCTGGACCAGCCGGTACTCCTTCAGGCCCGAGCCCGCGTCCGACGCGCCGGTCCACGACAGCGACACCCGCCGGGACTCCGGGAAGGCGGACAGGGCGCCTCCCGTGGGCGGGACGTTGTCCAGCGTGATGGTGGCAGTCAGCGGCGTGGCCGTGGTGTTGCCCCACTCGTCCCGCAGCCAGGCGGACACCGTCTTCAACCCCGGGGTGTTGGGCAGGGCGAAGGAAGGGATGGACGACGAGAAGGGCTGCCAGGCCGAGGCGTCACACGTCCCGGTGGCGCTCAGGCACATGCCGGTGATGGCGGAGGCGTCCGAGGCGGTGATGGCGACCGGGATGTTGGGGGTGGCGGTGAAGGCCGCCCCGCCGGCGAGCGCGAGGGTGCCCGTGGGCGCAGCGGTGTCGGCGAGCACGGGGGCGGCGGGCCGGAAGCTCGCGGACGCCGTGGAGGCCGCGCTGTTGCCCGCGTTGTTCCGCGCCTTCACCGTCACCGTGTAGCTGGTGCCGTTGGTCAGCCCCGTGAGGGTGCACGTGGTGGCCGTGGCGCCCGTGGCCGTGCAGTTGAAGTTTCCCGGGCTCGCCGTCGCCGTGTAGTCGAGGACCGTATCGCCCCGGTTGCCCGCCAGCGTGTTGGCCACCGCCGTCCACGAGATGACCGACTGGCCGTTTTCGTAGGACGTGCCGGCCGCGTTGGTCGGTGCCACCGGCACGTTCGCCGGCTTGAAGCTCGCCGACGTGCCCGAAGCCGTGCGGCTCCCCACGCTGTTGCGCGCCCGCACCGTCACCGTGTAGCTGGTGCCGTTGGTCAGCCCCGTGAGGATGCACGTGGTGGCCGTGGCGCCCGTGGCCGTGCAGGTGAAGCCCCCCGGGCTCGACGTGGCCGTGTAGTCGAGGATGGCGCTTCCCCCGTTGCTCCACGCAGGCACCGCGGCCCACGTGATGACCGACTGCGCGTTCTGGTAGGGCGTCCCCGGCACGCTCGAGGGGGCCGCTGGCACGGACGGGGGCGCTGCGCAGGAGGTGCCGCTGCACACGAAGCCCGCCTTGCAGTCCGCGTCCGAGCCGCAGGCGGCGAGGCACGCCCCGGCGCCGCCGCAGAAGGTGGCACCGCAATCGCTGGCAGGGTCCGTCCGGGAGGAGAGCGGGGTGCACGTCCCCGCGTTGCCGGCGAGGTTGCAGGCGCTGCAGGTGCCGGTGCACGCGGTGCTGCAGCAGACGCCGTCCACGCAGAAGCCGGAGTTGCACTGGTTGGAGGCGGTGCACGCGGTGCCGGCCGGTGATCCGCCGCCCGACGCCTGGCTGGCCGTCACCGTGCGCGCGTCCGCCCCGCTCCCCGCCACGGTGAGGGTGGCCGTCCGGGCCGCGCCGGTGTTGGCGCTCACCTCGACGTTGAAGCTGCCCGGTCCGCGGCCCGTGACGGGCAGGCCGCCAACGCTGATGGCGAAAGCGGCGGGGTCGCTCGAGGTGACGGTCCAGTCGCACGCGCTGCCCGTGGTCACCGTCACGGTAAACGCTTGCGGACAGTCGGGGCAGCCGTGCGGGGCGGGGGCCAGGTCCACGGACGCCGGGGTGACCTTGAACGCGCACCCCGCCGCCGCCGCCGCCAGGTCCAGGCGGGGCTTGGTGATGCCGTTCCGGAAGTCGGTCACCTGGACGCCCGAGTTGGTCAGCCGGGCGACGAGGGCGTCGGTGCTCGCCGAGGGGAACGACGCGCGCAGCACCGCCCGGGCGCCCGCCACGTGGGGCGTGGCCTGGGAGGTCCCCGTCATGGTGATGCCCCCCGCCGTCACGGACACCCCCGGGGCGAGCAGCGTCAGCATGGAGGCAGAATTGGAGAAGTCGGCCACCCGGTTCTCCGGTTGCGGGGCATCCGACCCGTCGTGCACCGCCCCCACGGAGACAGCGGAGGGGCTGCACGCCGGCTGGGACAGTGCGTTGAGGTAGCAGCTGTTCCCGGAGGCCACCGCGGCCAGGATGCCCGCGTTGCGCGCCTCGGTGATGGCCAGGGGCACCGACAGGCCGGGGCAGGACGAGGTGTAGGCGCCGCTGCCGAGGCTGAGGTTCATGGCCGCGATGTTGTAGGTGGCCCTGTTGGCGATGACCCAGTTGATGGCGGCCGTGATGTGGGTGCTGGAGGCGCCGGTCCCGGTGAATACGTCCAGGGGGAGGATGCGCACCCCGGGTGCCACCCCCGCCACGATGGCGGACACGTTGGTGCCGTGGCCGTTGTCGTCCAGCGCGCCGTCATCCGGCGCAAAGTCCCTCGCCTAGGGCACCCGGCAGCCGGCGGGCACGCCGGGGGCCGAGCAGCCGCCAAGGTCTGCCACGGCGTAGTTGGCGCCCGTGTCCAGCACCGCCACCGACACACCCGCCCCGTCCTTTCCCTCGGCCAACGCCGGCGGTTGCCGGATGAAAGGGAGGGTGGTGTCCAGCGTGGGCTCGAACACCTCTTCCTCCGCCAGGCGCAGCACCCGCGGGTCCGCCAGCAGGTGCTCCAGCGCAGCCAGCGAAGACACCTCCACGAGCGAGATGGGCAGCTGGTCATAGTCTTCCAGGACCCGGAGGCCGCCGGGGGCGCCTGCCACCAGCGCCAGCTTCGCCGCGGTGAATTGGCGCACCCGCTCCCCGTATCCGGCCGGCGTCAGCACGCGGCGAGAGCGCGGCGCGAGCGCCACGACGCCGGTGTCCAGCAGCAGCAGCACCTGCACGGGCTTGCCATCCCGGAGGGTCGCCTCCGCCCACGCGGGCGCCCGCAGCGGCGGGCCCTCTGCCGCGAGGAACCTCGGCTCGGGGCCGGGCGCACATGCCGCGAGCGTCAGCACCGCCGAGAGCAGCATCCACGTCAGCCCGTTGATGGGACCTGGACGAGCCACGTGTTGCCTCTCCTGATGTCAAAGCCTGCCAGACACACCGGCGGCCTGCCAGCCGGCCGGGCGCGGGGTTGACGCGGCGGCGGGCCGTCCCCACAGGGGAAGGCATGTCCCCCGAGGTACTGGCCCGCGGCGTCGTGGAGCAGCTGGGCGTCGTCCCGCCGGACCGCTGGCTTGCGCTGGCGGACCGGCTGCGGGGGCCGGTGCTGGTGAAGCTGTCTGCCACGCACCTGGGGGCCTGGGCGCTGCGGCTGGGCCTGGGGATGCGCATCCGGCACGCGCCGCTCACCACGCCCGAGCCGCTGCCCGGGGACCAGGACCTGCTGTTCGTCTCGCGGCGGCGGCACTGGGTCCACGCGAGCGATTACCTGGGCGAGGTGTACCTCGCTCCCCACGCCCACGAGGCGGAGAGGGTGGGGCAGGTGCACCTGCGGCTCCGGACCAGCCGGCCCACGCCGCTGGGGCGCAGCCGCCGCGAGCGGCTGGAGACGGCGCTGCAGGACGACGACGCCACGTTCCTGCTCGAGGTGCGGCAGCTGTCCAGCGGCCTCTGCGTCCCCCTCGCCCGGGTGCGCCTGGAGGCACTGCTGCCGGAGGAGGGCAGGGCGGTCCGCCTGGACGCGCACCGCGCGGCCGGGCGCGGGCTCAGGCCGCTCGGAAGGTGGTGGGAGCGAGGCCTCAGGCCGCCTGCACTGCCGACGGCTGCCCCTTCAAGGGCTTCAGCAGGAACGCCTGCAGCGGCGGCAGGTTCCCGTAGACGCGCCCGATCGGCTCCGCCCCCTGCTGCCCCAGGTAGGCCGTCACCGCGGCGAGCGGCGCGCCGTGTCCGCCCAGCAGCAGCCGCAGCCGCTTGAGCTCCGGGTACTCGAACCAGGTCATCCGCGTCTCCGCGTGGGACAGCTGGCGCAGCCGCGAGAAGATGGCCTCTACCAGCGGCAGGTCGAAGTTGCCGAACGGCAGCGAGCAGACGATGACGTCGTAGGGGGTCCCCAGCGGCAACTCCTGGGCCCCGCACACGAGGATGCGCATCCGGGCGCGGTGGGCCTGGTACCCGGGCAGCCCCTCCATCCGGCGCTGGAGCACCTCCACCATCCGCGGGTTGATTTCGCAGATGTCCAGGGTGTCCCCCTCCCGCATCCGCGCGAGCACCGCGGAGGTGACCGAGCCCGTGCCCGGCCCCAGCTCCAGGACGCGCAGGGGCTGCTCGCGCCCTTCCAGCGGCGAGGCCATCAGCGCAGCGGCGCGCGCGCTCGTGGGGAAGAGCGAGCCGGTGAGCCGGAACTGCCGGATGAACTCCCCCATGAAGTACACGGTGTCCGACAGGGAATGTGGTGTGTGCGACATTCGCCCCATCAGCGTATCCCGACAACCTTCAATGTTCCCAGCAGCGGGGTGATGCGGGCATCCCCCTCGTACCCCAGCGCCAGGTGGGTGGCGTGGGCCACCTCCTCGTTGAAGGTGGGGTCCATCTGCACCCAGCCCCCCACCCAGGCCTCCGTCCACTCGTGCCAGTAGAGGGCCGGTACGCCGTCCTCCTGCCGCAGGTACAACAGGCCATCCACCCGCCGGGCGGGGATGCCCGCGGCCCGCAACAGCGCCACCGCGAGCAGGCTGTGCTCGGTGCAGTCCCCGGTGAGCGACGCCAGCACGTCCGTGGCCCGGTCGGAGCTTGCCCCGTAG
>VGRA01000036.1 GCA_016875515.1 Deltaproteobacteria bacterium
GTCCCGGACCACCAGCGGTCCCACCCGGGCCTGGAAGTTCAAGCCGAGGGTCAGCTCCCAACCGGACACGGGCAGCCGCCGGCCGGTGTTGACCTTGATGGCCCGGTCGCCGAAGTCGGACGTGGCAGAGGGGAAGCCCTGCAGCAGGTCAAACGTGCCGTAGTACTGCACGCGCTGGAAGGCGGCCCACACACCCAGGACCGAGAGCGGGTTGAACTCCACGTAGGGGCCCACCTTTAGGAAGGCGGGGCTCATGGTGGGGGCCAGGCCCACGCCGACGAAGTTGTCCCGCAGTGCGACCGACTGCGACTCGTACAGCCGGTACCGGTAGGCGAAGCGGCCGTCGTACAGCAGCCCGAGCGGGTTGTAGCGGAGGGCGAAGGTGTTGCGCTGGACGATGCGGTGCTGCGGGGGACTGCGGTCCTGGAGCATCTGCGCGGAGGCGGGGAGGGCGAGCAACAGGCCGAGGGACAGCGGTGCGAGACGGAGCATAGAGAGTGTTTAGTCCCGGACAGTGGCAATTGGCGAGCGCCGTCGCCGGCTGGAGCGCGGCGGCCCACATCAAGGGTGATTGCCGTGCCGTTGTCCAGGAACCGCAATGGTGTCATTCCGGTTCCGCGGAGGTTGTGCATGGCATCCATCGCCCTGAAAAACGTTCCAGATGCCCTGCTCAAGGCGCTGCGCCTGGCAGCGAAGACGGAACGGAGGAGCCTGAACCAGGAGGTCATGCAGGTGCTCGGACTTGCACTCGGACGACGGACGCCGGCCCCCACGTCCAGTCCATAGGTGGAGGCCCAGGCCGCCGCTTAGCGGCGCAATGCCGCGCGCTGGAACACGGACGTGCGCGCGGACGAAGAGGCGGAGGCGGCGGTCCGCACGCGGACGCTCGGGCGGAAGGTTGACGTGTGAAGGTCCTGGACACGGACGCCTGCGTCCTCCTTCTGCGGGGCACGCCGGGGGTCCTCGCGCGCCGGCTGGCCGAACCCGGCCCCGCGGTCACCACCTGGACGACCGCCGCGGAGCTGTTCTGCGGCGCGGCGAAGTCGAAGGCCCCGGCCCACAACCGCGCGCTCGTCACGGAGTTCCTGTCCACGCTTCCCGTGCTCGGGCTGGATGCCGCGTCTGCGGCCCTGCTCGGTGAGTTCAAGGTGCTGCTCGAGCGGCGGGGAGAGCAGTTGGAGGATGCAGACCTGCTGATGGCCGCGGTGGCCGCCGTCCACGGGGCGGACGTGGTGACCGGGAATCGGCGCCACCCCGGTCGGATACCCGGGGTGTCGGTGGAGGATTGGATAGGGGGCTGAGCGGGCGAGCTGTGGAAGACGTGTTCAGCCGCCGCCCGCGCCGGGCCGAGGCGCCGCCGCCCGCTTGAGGCGGTCCTTCACGGCGAGCGCCACCCCGCCTCCCTCGGGCTCCACCACGAGGATCCGCTCGAAGCCGGCCGCGTCCAGGTCCCTGAGCGCCGCGTAGAGCCCGCGCGCGTAGCCGGCCGGGTCGTCCGGTAGGAAGTGCCGTCCTACCCCGGCAGGCAACGCCACGCTGTCCGGTGCGAGCCCGGCGACCTTCACCCCTGCATCCCGCAGCGCCGCGGCGCGCCGCCGCACCGCGTCCGCGCTCACCAACTCCACGCCTGCCCGCGGCGCGTAGTGGGACGCGAGCGACCCGGAGACGCGCACGGACGAGGCCTGCCTCACCGGCACCGTCCTGCCCAGCACGGCTGAGAGCTGCTCCGGCGAGATGCCGCCCGGGCGCAGCACCGCCGGCTCGCCGGAGGACAAGTCCACGATGGTGGACTCCACGCCCACGGCGCAGGGCCCGCCGTCCAGCACCAGCGGCACCTCCGCCCCCAGGTCCGCCCGCACGTGGGCCGCGGTGGTGGGGCTGACACCGCCGAAGCGGTTGGCAGACGGCGCCGCTACCCCACCGCCCAAGGCGGAGAGCAGCGCGCGCGCGAGCGGGTGTCCGGGCACGCGCACGGCCACCGTGTCCTGCCCGCCTGTGACCGCGTCAGGCGCGAGCGGACTTCGCGGCAACACCAGCGTGAGCGGCCCCGGCCAGAAGGCGCGGGCGAGCGCCTCTGCCTCCGCGGGCCAGGCCCGCACCCACGCGTGCGCCGCCTGAGCGTCCGCCACGTGGATGATCAGCGGGTGGTCGGACGGGCGCCCCTTGATGGCGAAGATGCGGCGGACAGCGAGCTCGTTCGTGGCATCCGCGGCCAGGCCGTACACCGTCTCCGTTGGCAGGCCGACGACGCCGCCGGAACGGAGGATTTCCACTGCGTGTTGGAGCTCGCTGCCGTTAGACATGGGGCTGAAAGAGGCCCTTAGACCATGCCCCGTCCCGTCCGCTACCTCGCCCGCAGCCCCATGCCCGTCCCCGCTGCGGAGCTGTTCGCCTGGCACGCCCGCCCCGGCGCCTTCGAGCGGCTCAACCCGCCCTTCGCGCCCGTGGAGGTGCTGGAGCGCTCGGGCGGCATCGAGGTGGGGGCGCGCACCGTCATCCGCATGCACATGGGGCCCGTCCCGCTGAAGTGGGAGGCGCTCCACACCGCCTACGAGGCCGGGACGATGTTCCAGGACACGCAGCTGTCCGGACCGTTCTCCCACTGGGTCCACACCCACCGCGCGGTGCCCAACGGAATGACGTCGCTGCTCGAGGACGAGGTGGAGTACGCGCTCCCCCTCGGCCTGCTGGGCAGCGCGTTCGGCGGCCACACCGCGCGTCACCAACTGGAGTCCATGTTCGCCTACCGGCACGCGGTCACCTCCGGTGACCTCGCCCGCCATGCGCGCTTCGCGGGCAAGGGGCCGCTGCGCATTGCCATCACGGGGGCCTCAGGCTTCGTGGGCAGCGCGCTCGTGCCGTTCCTCACCACCGGCGGCCACACGGTGCTGAAGTTGGTTCGCCGCGCCTCCGGAGAGAACGACATTGCGTGGGACCCGAAGGGCGGCACCGTGGAGCAGGAGAAGCTGGAGGGGGTGGACGCCGTCATCCACCTGGCCGGCGCGGGGGTGGCAGACGGGCGGTGGACGGAGGAGCGGAAAAAGGAGATCCACGACAGCCGCGAGCAGGGCACGCGCACGCTCGCCGGGGCGCTCGCGAAGCTGCAGCGCCGCCCGAGGGTGTTCATCTCCGCGAGCGCGGTGGGCTTCTACGGGGACACGGGGGACGCGGAGGTGGACGAGGCCGCTCCGCCCGCGGATGACTTCCTCGCGCGCGTGTGCGTGGCATGGGAGCGCGAGACGGCACCGGCGGAGGCGGCGGGAATCCGCACCGTGAAACCGCGGGTGGGCGTGGTGCTGTCCCCGGCGGGCGGCGCGCTGCACAAGATGCTGCCCCCCTTCAAGCTGGGAGGGGGCGGCCCGCAGGGCAGCGGCCAGCAGTGGATGAGCTGGATCCACCTGGACGACCTGGTGGGGCTCCTGCACCACGCGCTGTTCGACGAGGAGATGTCCGGGCCGGTCAACGCGGTTTCCCCGGGGGCGCTGCGCAACGCGGACTTCGCGCACACCCTGGGCCACGTGCTGGGGCGCCCCGCGGTGGTGCCCCTGCCGGCCCTGGCCATCCGGGCGGCGTTTGGAGAGATGGGCGAGGCGGTGCTGCTGGCGGGCCAGCGGGTGCGCCCGGCGAAGGCGCAGGCGGCCGGGTTCACCTTCCTCTACCCGCAGCTGGAAGGGGCGCTTCGGATGCTGCTTGGCAAGGAGCGGCTCGGCTCGGCGTGATATACAAGGCGCCCATGCGACGCGCACCCTCCCTGTTGGTACCGCTGCTGCTGCTGGCCGGCTGCGGCAAGGCCGTGAAGGAAGCCCCCGTGAACGTCTCGGAGGTGGCCGGCGGCCCCACCGCGGCCTCCTTCAGCTCCGAGCTGGGGCTGGAGGCCAGGGACGTGGACGCCATCCAGCCGCAGTACGGCGCGGGGGAGGACGGGACCCTGGCCGGCGTGGACGGCGTGCAGCTGCACTACCACGTGCAGCGCGTGCAGGACGCGAAGGGGGCGGTGGTGCTGCTGCCCGGGCGCACCGAGGCGGTGGCCAAGTACGCCGAGGTGATGTTCGACCTCAACGCGCAGGGCTATTCCGTCTACGCGCTGGACCACCGCGGCCAGGGCGAGTCCGAGCGGATGCTGCCCAACCGGTTCAAGGGCTACGTGAAGCACTTCGACGACTACGTCACCGACCTGCAGTCCTTCGTGACGACGGTGGTGCTGCCCGAGCAGCCGGCGAAGCTGTTCCTGCTCGCGCACTCCATGGGCGGCGCGGTGTCGGTGCTGCACGCGGCCAAGCACCCCGGCACGTTCGACGCCCTGGCCCTGTCGGCGCCCATGTTGGACATCTCCACTGGGGCCTTCCCTGCGCCGGTGGCCTCCGCCATCTCGCTCACCTCCTGCGGCGGGTCGGACGGGACGGACTACGCGGTGGGCTCGGGGGACTACAAGACGGAGACGGACTTCGAGAACAACACCGTCACCCGGAGTGCGACGCGCTGGGCGCTGAAGGTGCAGCAGCTCGAGGACAACCCGCGCCTGCAGCTGGGAGGGGTGACGTACCGCTTCGTCTGCGAGTCGCTGCGGGCATGCAACCGGGCCCAGCAGTCCGGCGCGCAGAACCCGGTGCCCACGCTGCTCCTGCAGGCGGGGGCGGACACCATCGTCCTGCCGCAGGCGCAGGCGAAGTACTGCGCCGAGGCGCCCGGCTGCCAGCTGTCCCGCTTCGACGGGGCCAAGCACGAGATCCTCATGGAGGCGGACGCCGCCCGCAACGAGGCGCTTGCCCAGGTGGTGCGCTTCTTCAACCACTTCGCGGCGGAGAACTGAGGACCCCATGCGCACGCTCGCACTCGCCCTGTCGCTGGTCGCTGCACCCGGTTTCGCCGAGGAGTTCGCGGCCCGCGCCGCCGTGTCTGCCGCGCCCACGGCCGCAGCCCCCGCGCGCTACCGCCTGTACGCCGGGGCGAAGCTGGGCCTGGTCCACCCGTTCGGCGTGAACGCGGTGGCGAGCCTGCTGGACGGCGGCAGGCAGGCCTGGGACGTGGACCTCTTGTGGGAGCCATCCGGGTACCTGCAGTCCTACAGCGTGGGGGCGGGGTGGCACCCGCTCTCCGGGGCGCTCTACGTGGGGCCGCGCGTGCGGTGGCTGCAGTTCGGCGCGCCGTGGGAGCGCGGCTTCTCCGCCACGGACAACCACCTGGGGCTGTCCGCCGAGGTGGGGGGGCGCTGGATGCTGGGGCCGGGGGACAAGGGGCTGCTCTCCGTGTCCGGCGGGGCCACGTGGGTGCCCACCCAGTCCGGGACGCTGCAGTGGCTGCTGGGGCTGAACGTGGGCTTCGCCTGGCGCGTGCTGGAGCGCTAGCAGGCCGCTTGAAGCGTGGCGGGTCCGCCATTAAGAGGCAGCCCCGACATGATTGAAGTCCACGGGCTCACCAAACTCTACGGGGAGCACGCGGCCATCCGCGGGCTCTCGTTCGGCATCCAGGAGGGGGAAGTCATCGGCTTCCTCGGCCTGAACGGTGCCGGGAAGTCCACCACGCTGCGGATCTTGGGCTGCGTGCTGTTGCCCACCTCCGGGCGCGTCGTCATTGACGGGCTGGACACGGCGACGCAGGCGCACGAGGTGCGGCAGCGAATTGGCTTCCTCCCGGACACGCCGCCGCTCTACGAGGAGATGGAGGTGGGGGAGTACCTGGCCTTCGTGGCGGCGCTGCGGGGGGTGCCGTCCGGCAAGGTGCGGGCGCGGGTGGAGGCGGCCGAGGAGAAGACCGCGCTCAAGGAGGTCCACCGCGCCCCCATCTACAGCCTGAGCCACGGCTTCCGCCAGCGGGTGGGGGTGGCGCAGGCGCTGGTGCACGAGCCGTCGCTGCTCATCCTGGACGAGCCGACGTCCGGGTTGGACCCGGTGCAGATCATCGAGATGCGGGCGCTGGTGCGGTCGCTGAAGGGCGAGCACACGGTGCTGGTCTCCAGCCACATCCTCCCTGAAATCTCCCAGGTGTGTGACCGGCTGCTGGTCATCCACCGGGGGGAACTGGTGGCGCAGGGGACGGAGGGCGAGCTGGCCGGGCGGCTGGGGGCGGGGGCGTCCGCGGTGGAGGTGGAGGTGCGCGGCGCGGCGGCCCCGGCGGTGGAACTGCTGCGGGGCGTACCGGGGGTGCGCGAGGTGACCGTGGCGGCGGAGGTGGACGGGGTGGTCACGCTGCGGGTGGCGGGGGACGGCGAGCTGCGCGGGGCGGCGGCGCGCGCGCTGGTGGGGGGCGGCCACGAGCTGCTCCGGCTGGACCGGTCCGCGCACCAGCTGGAGTCCATCTTCTTGCAGCTGACCCGGGAGGTCACACGGTCATGAGAAACGCCTGGCTGATTGCCCGCCGGGAGCTGGCGGCCTACACGCGCAGCATGTCCGGCTACGTCATCCTCGCGGTGACGCTGATGGTGGACGCGCTGCTGTTCAACACCTACGCGCTGGAGGGGGTGCGCAAGAGCGGCGAGGTGCTCGGCCGCTTCTTCTACGTGTGCAGCGGCACCACCATGGTGGCGTCCATCTTCATCGCGGCGCGGCTGCTCGCCGAGGAGCGGCAGGCCGGGACGCTGCCGCTGCTCTACAGCTCGCCGGTACGGGACGTGGAGATTGTCGTGGGCAAGTGGCTGTCCGGCTTCCTCGTCGTGGGGGCGCTGACGCTGCTCAGCTTCTACATGCCGATGCTGGTGCTGCTGGATGGGCGCATCAGCCTGGGCCACGTGGCGGCCGGCTACCTGGGGCTGCTGCTTCTGGGGGCGGCGTCCCTGGCGCTGGGGACGCTGGGCTCGGCGTTCGCGAAGAACCAGACGCTGGCGGGCATCCTCTCCGGCTGCATGCTGGTGGGGCTGCTGGTGGCGTGGATATTGGCGCCGGTGACGGAGCGGCCGCTCTCGGACGTCTTCACGGCGCTGGCGCTCCACGGCGTGCACTTCACGCCGTTCCAGGCGGGGGTCATCCACCTGCGGGACGTCGCCTATTACGTGCTGGTGACGTGGGTGGCGCTGTTCGCCGCCACGCGGGTGGTGGAAGCGCGGAGGTGGCGATGAGCGCGGGCGTGAGGAGCCACGGGCTGACGGTGGCGGTGGGGGTGGGCAGCGCGCTCGTCTTCGCAGGCGAGCGGCTGGTGCAGGTGGGCAACGGCCGGCTGGGGGCCACGGGGCTGGGGCTTGCCCTGGTGGGGCTGGCCACGGCGGCCCGGGCGCTCCGGGTGGCCCGCGGCGCGGGGGACCGGCGCGCGGTGGAGGCGGTGCTGCTGGGGCTGCAAGGGACGGTGCTCGCCGGGCTGTTGCTGGGCGTTTGGCTCACCGGGGCGCGCGCGGTGGACTGGCCGCGCTGGACGGTGGTGGCCTCGGCGCTGGTGCCGTTGCTCGTGTCCGTGGGGGGCTGGCCGCTGCTGCTGGGCGAGCTGTCCTACGCGTCCACCCCCGCGGAGGCGGAGGTGGAGGGGGGCCGGGTGATGGACGCGGTGTACTCGGGGCTGGGGTTGGCCTTCCTGCTGGTGTTCGCCTTCAGCGCCTACTTCGTGGCCTCCGAGCGGGACGTGCGGGTGGACCTCTCGCGCTTCCGGGTGGCCAAGCCGGGCGAGGCCACGCGGAAGGTGGCCCAGGCGCTGGAAGAGCCGGTCACCGTGGTGACCTTCTTCCCGCCGGCCAATGACGTGGCGCAGGCGGTCCACGATTACGTCTCCGCGCTGCAGGCGGAGGGGCCCAACCTGAAGCTGGAGAAGCGGGACGTGGCGGTGGACCCGGCGCGGGCGCGGGAACTGGGGGTGTCCGGCAACGGCGCGGTGCTGCTGTCGGCGGGGGGGCGCAAGGAGCAGTTCCTGCTGGGGACGGACCTGGAGCGGGCGCGGGGGGACCTGCGCCGGCTGGACGAGGACTTCCAGAAGCGCCTGCTGGCGGTGAGCCGTCCGCGCAAGGTGGTCTACGTGACGGCGGGCCACGGCGAGCGCGGCGAGGACCGCGGCGGGACCACGGACCAGCGCCCCACGGCGCGGCTGCTGCGGAAGATGGTGGAAGCACTCAACCACGCGGTGAAGCCCCTGGGCACGGCCGAGGGGCTGGGCAGCGAGGTGCCGGCGGACGCGGCGGCGGTGTTGGTGGTGGGGCCGCGCCAGGCGCTGCTGCCGGAGGAGGCGGGGGCGCTCGGGCGCTACGTGCAGCGCGGCGGGCGGGTGCTGTACGCGCTCGAGCCGGGCGTGGAGGCCGCGGGGCTGCTCGGGCCGCTGGGGCTGACGCTGACGGCGCACCTGCTCGCCAACGACGTGGCCTACTTGCAGCGCACGAACCAGGTGTCGGACCGCGCGGGCATTGCCACGTCCACCTATTCCTCCCACCCATCCGTCACCACGCTGTCGCAGCTGGGACGGCGGGCGCCCATGGTGCTGCTGGAGGCCGGGGCGGTGCAGCCGCAGAAGGCGCTGCCGGCGGGGGTGTCCGTGGACGTGACGGTGCGCGCCCACCCGCAGACGTGGCTGGACGCGGACGGCGACTACGCGTTCACGAAGGACGCGGAGGAGCGCAAGGGCTGGGAGCTGGCCGCGGCGGTGAAGGTGGGCGGCGGCGGCAAGGACGTGCCCGAGGGGCGGGCGCTCGTGGTGGGGGACGCGGACGCGGTCTCGGACCTGCTCTTGCAGAACGAGCCCAACCTGCTGTTCGCCAGTGACGGGCTGAAGTGGCTGCTGGGCGAGGAGCAGCTGGCCGGCAGCGTGAGCAACGAGGAGGACGTGGCCCTCCAGCACACGCGGTCCAAGGGAGTGGCCTGGTTCTACTCCACGCTGTTCGGCGCGCCGGGGCTGGTGCTGCTGGGGGGCTACCTGTACGTGCGGCGGCGCGGTGGGCGCCGGGAGGCAAGGCCATGAAGGCCCGGGGTGCGTGGTCCATGGGGGCGCTGGCGGCGGTGGGGCTGGCCGCGGCGTACGGCGCGTGGCAGCGGGAGCCGGAGTCCACGGCGGAAGCGGTGGTGGTACTGGAGGCGGGCCGCAAGGACGTCCAACGTGTGCGGTACGAGGACGCCGCGCGGTTCGTGGAGCTGCGCCCCCGCGAAGGTGCGGGCGAGGGGGCGGTGTGGGTGCGCGTGGGAACGAGGGAGGCACCGCCCGGCGCGCAGCCGCAAGGCGTGGACGCCGGCACCCCGGGCGCGGGCGCGCCGGACGCCGGGACGGAGGCGGCCGCCGCCGCTGCGGCGAAGGTGCCGGAGCGCGAGCTGCCGGGGAACGACCTGGCGCAGAAGCTCTTCCAGCGCTTCTCGCCGCTGCGGGCCACCCGGGCCCTGGGGGCGCTGGAGCCCGCGAAGCTGGAGGAGCTGGGGCTGGCCTCTCCCACGCGGCGGCTCCTGGTGGGGCTGCGCAGCGGGGAGGTGGCGTGGGACGTGGGGGCCTCGTCGCTGGGTCTCACCTCGCCGTACCTCCGGGACGGCAAGGACGGGAAGGTGTACCTGCTGGGCGGGGGCATCATCTCGGACCTGGACGCGGGGCAGGCGCGGCTGGTGGACCGGCGGCTGCACACCTTCACCGCGCAGGACTACGACGCACTGGTGGTGACGAAGAGCGAGCGCAAGCGGGCCTTCCGCGCCACCTCGCCGCAGGGGGGGCCCGGCCGGCTGGTGGATGCGCAGGGGACGGCGGACGACTTCGCCCGCAATTGGCATGACCGGCTGTGGCGGCTGGCGGCGGGTGAGTTGCTCGGCCGGGACGAGACGCCCCCCGAGGGGCCACCCACGGTGGCCCTCCGATTGGACTACGCCCGCAGCGGCAGCCCGCTGGGGCACGTGGAGGTGGCGTTCGAGAAGTCGGCGGCGTGGGCCCGCACCGAGTACACCGCGGGCTGGGTGAAGCTGTCCGGCGCCCTGGAAGGGCTCGAGCAGGAGGCCGAGCGCGTCCTCAACGGGCAGTGAGCAGCCGCTCCATGGCTCTTTGTTGACCGCCTACGCACGCGATGCGTTGTAGGACGAATTGGCTGGACAGGTCGGGGGCTTCCTGGCGCAAACGTCACCGTGGCCGACGTTCTTATTCGCACAGCGGCCGCGAGCAGATCGCCCACCGTGATGGACTCGGGGTCGCTCGCCCCTCGAGGAAGCGGGCGGTGAACTCGTGCCGACCGAAGCAGCGCTCGAGCGCGAACGGACGCAGCGCCATCCGGGAGCCCGCCCGCTAGCCGTGGCGGTCCCGCGGGCGTACCGGGACGGGGGCCGGGACGGGGCTGGGCCGGAGAAACCACGCGCCGGCCGCGGCGATGAGGGCGGGGATGAGCACGCTCATGGAGACTACCG
The DNA here is from genome assembly GCA_016875515.1 of Deltaproteobacteria bacterium. Lineage (GTDB taxonomy): Bacteria > Myxococcota > Myxococcia > Myxococcales > Myxococcaceae > VGRA01. Next base: position 10,275 of record VGRA01000036.1, read on the forward strand.
GGAGACGAGGAAACAGCCACTCTGGAGTCTGCTCCCATTGCCGGGGCGGCGTCGAGCCCCCCAAAAAGTCGGCGTGAATCCAGCCGCTTGGCAGCCGCCTACTTCGCGGGGGCCGCCGCGGGGACCGCGGGCTGGGTGTCCAGCCAGCGGCCGTACGCCTCGAAGTTGCTCTCCCGCCCGAGGAAGGCCTTCACCAGCTGCGCGGCGTCGTCGCTGCCGCCGGCCTCGAGGATGGCGCGCCGGTAGCGGGCGGCGGGGGCGGGGTTGAGGTAGCCCTCTGCGTCGAACACGGTGAGCAGGTCCTTCGCGATGACCGAGGACCAGATGTACGTGTAGTAGATGGCCGAGTAGCCCTCGAGGTGGCCGAACGCGAGGGGGAAGTAGGTACCCTCCACCATCTCCCGGCGGAAGGGCAGGAACTTCGCCTGCAGCTCGGTGGCGAGCTGGAGGGGATCAAACCCCGGGGCGCGGTTGTAGTAGTTGAGGCTGACCGCGGAGAGGAACATCTGGCGGCGGGTGTGCAGCCCCTTGCCGAACTCCTTGGCGGCCACCATCTGCTGCACGAGCGCGGCGGGGATGGGCTCGCCGGAGTCGTGGTGGCGGGCAAAGCGGGCCAGCGCCTCCCCGTTCTGGGCCCACTCCTGCAGCATCATGGAGGGGGCCTCCACGAAGTCCCACTCGGTCTTCACGCCGGACTGCGCGGCCCAGCGCTGGTTGCCGCCCAGCACGTGGTGCAGCAGGTGGCCGAACTCGTGGAAGAAGGTCTCCACCTCACGCGGCTGCATGAGCGCGGGCTGCGCCCCGGGCTGCGGGAAGTTGCACAGCAGCACGCCCTCCGCGTACGCAATGTCCCCCTGGCCGGTGACCAGGTCGAACTGGGCGGCGTGCTTGTACTTGTCCGCGCGCGGGTGCATGTCCAGATAGATGCGGCCGCGCAGCGTGCCGGTGTCCGCCTCCGACACGTCGAAGGCGCGCACGTCCATGTGCCAGCGCGGGGCGTCCGGGACGGGGGTGTAGGTGATGCCGAAGAGGGTGGAGGTGACGTCCAGCACCCCGGCGAGCACCTTCGTGTACTCGAAGTAGGGGCGGGCCTTCTGGCTGTCGAAGCCGAAGGTGGCCGCCTTGTAGCGGTCTTCGTAGAACTCCTGGTCCCAGGGCTCGAGCGCGGCGGCCTTCGGGTCGTCCTTGCGCTTGAAGGCGAGCAGGGCGTCCACCTCGCGCGCGGCGGCCTTGGAGGCGGCGTCGTTCACCTGGTCGATGAAGGTGGCGGCCTTCTCCGCGCTGCCAATCATCTTGGTCTCGGTGACGTAGGCGGCCCAGGACGGGTAACCGAGCAGCGTGGCCAGCTCGTGCCGCTTGGAGATGAGGCGGTTGAGGGTGTCCAGGTTCTTCGGGTGGCCGCGCATCCGGTAGGCGCGCCACATCTGTTCGCGCGTCCTGGCTGCGCGGGCGTAGGCCATGACCGGGGCGTAGTCAGGGGTGTCGGTGGTGACGCGGACCTTGCCGTCCTTTGGCGGGTGGGCCTTCAGGAAGTCCTCGGGGAGCCCCTCCAGCTCCTTCGGGGTGAAGTCCACCGAGCGCACGTCCTGGACGATGTTGCGGCCGAACTCCTGGCCAATGAGGGTGAGCTCCTCGGAGAGCGCCTTGACCTTGTTGCGGGTGGCCTCGCCCTTGTCCACGCCCAGCCGCCGCATGTCGCGCAGCGTGCGGGAGATCCACGTCCGGGTGG
>VGRA01000037.1 GCA_016875515.1 Deltaproteobacteria bacterium
GTACGCAGCGTCGTGTCCATCGCAACCATGCGTACCGGGCACGACGCGCTCCGCCGAGTGCAGCGAATCCGGCCCTCGTGAGGGGACCGACGGGCGCGACGGCCGGAGCGCTCAGCCGCCGCGGTGGGTCGGCGGCACGGGCTCGTCGCGCTCCGCCACGAGCCAGAAGGTCTTCGTCGCCCAGCGCCCTTTGAGCTCCACAACGCCGCGCTCTTCGAGGGCGAAGCGTTCGCCCAGGAGCGCGGCGGTCTACGCGGTGATCTGCACGCGCCCCGCAGCGCCGTGACTCTCGAGGCGGCTCGCGACGTTCACCGTGTCGGCCCAGAGGTCGTAGAGGAACTTGTCGGTGCCGATGACGCCGGCGACCGCCGGGCCCGAGTGGAGCCCGACGCGGATCGCGAGGCGTGTGCCCACGTCCAAGCGCTCCAAGGCTTCGACCATCGCGCGCGCCATCCGCGCCGCTCGGTCGGCGTGGTCCTCGCACGCGCTCAAGACGCCCGCGACCGCCATGTACGCGTCGCCGATCGTCTTGATCTTCTCCACGCCGAAGCGGGCGGCGATGCCGTCGAACGCGACGAACACCTGCTCGAGGACGCGCACCACCTCGCCCGGCGGCAGCTTCGCGGCGAATGGGGAGAAGCCGACGATGTCCGCGAAGAGGACCGTGACCGCGTCGTGCGCGTCAGCGATCACCGCGTCGCCGCCCATCATGCGGCGCACGATGGGCTCCGGGGGCACGCGCAGGAGGATCTCCTCGGAGCGCTTTTGCACGTTGCGTGCGATCGTGAACGTCGCCGCCCGGGCAGCCCTCGAGCCGGCGGCGGGCGCAGGGATGGTCTCCTACGCGACCTCCAAGGCCGCGGGCGCGGCGATGACGGTCGACGCCGCCAGGGAGCTCGCGCCGCGCGGCATGGGGGGCAACGCGATCGCGCCCTCGATCATCGACACCCCCGCGAACCGCGCCGCGATGCCCGGCGCCGACCACGCCTCGTGGCCCTCCACCGTCCAGCTCGCGGAGGTGATCTTCAGGCTGAGTTCGCCGGCGAGCGGGATGGTGTCGGGGACGGTGGTGCCGGTCTACGGCCGGGCTGAGGCAGCCGCGCGGGCGCTCCGCTCCGAGCGCAGCTCGCTGGGAGGACGGCGCGGCGCTTCAGACCTCGTCCGCGAGCAGCGCCTCCGCCGCCCGGATCCCGGACTCCGCGGCGCCCTCCATGTAGCCCTGGAAGTCGGCCGAGGTGTGCTCACCCGCGAAGAGCAGGTTGCCGTCGCGCTCGCCGATGCGCTCGAGCCACGCCCCCTGCCCGGGCTGGAGGCAGGAGTAGCTGCCCTTCGCGAGGTCGAAGGTCGGCCAGTGCATCCGCACCGCGGAGTCGGCGCGGTAGGCCGCCTGGGTGCCGGGATAGATCGCGTCGAGCGCGGGGAGGTAGGCGCGCGCCCGCGCCTCGGGGGTACCTTGCCCGACCGCGAGCCCCTCGGCGCCGCCGGTGAAGACCGTCAGGATCCCTTGTGCGCCGGCCTGGCCGCGGCTGGTCTCCCAGAGCGTCTGCGGGCCGTTGTCGCAGAAGGTCGAGCCCGCCGCACCGTGCAGGGTCCGCCACGGCCGGCTCTCGAAGCCGAGCATCAGCTTGGCGTTGGTGCCGTAGCCGAGCTCGCGGATCATGCGCGCCTTCTCGGCGGAGATGGCGTCCCCGAAGTCGACCTCACGCAGCAGGGTCCACGGGAGCGTGAGCACCACCTTGTCGAAGATGTGCTCCGTCGCGCTCCCCGCGCGGTCGAAGGTCAGCTGGTGACGTCCGTCCGGGAGCTTGCGCATGCGCACCAGGCGCTCCTCCAGCCGGAGCTCGCTCTTCAGGCCCTCGGCCACCTTCGCGGGGAAGCTGTCGTTCCCCTGGTGCGTGTGAAAGCGCTCGTCGGAGCTCCCGAAGATCACGAAGTCATCGGGGTCGTCCGAGCCCACGAGCCACAGGAAGTTCAAGGCAGTCTGCTGCTCGAGCTCCGCCCCATACTCACCCGTATAGGCCACCTCGATGATCCGCCGGAAGGTGGGGTCGAGGTCGGAGACGTCGTCGAGCCAGTCCGCGATCGACATCGCGTCGAGCCGCTCGAACTCCGCGCTGGAGGCCTCCGACGCGCCGAGGTCCGCCACGATCCGGGCCGCGAGCGAGGCCCACGAGTCCAAGAACTCGTCCTCCGAGACGACGCGCCCCTCGAAGTAGAAGACCTCGGCCTTCACCTCGCGGTCGTACTCGAGGAAGTCATCGAGGGTGAGCCCGAGCTCGCCGGCGAGGCTCCGCATGATCATGTGCTCGGTGTCGATCAGCTCCCCGCCCAGCTCGACCACCTGCTCGGCCGGGAACCGCCCCCGCGCGCTCCACATGCGGCCGCCGGTACGCTTCTGCGCCTCGAAGATGGTCGCGCGCCGCCCCGCGGCCTCCAGCGAGCGGGCGCACATCAGGCCCGCCATGCCCCCGCCGACGATCGCGATCGACGCGGTGCCGGGCGACCTCACGTCCTCGGAGCCGCAGGCCGCGAGGAACGGAAGCTGCGCCCCGACGACGAGCACCCCCGCGGTGGCGGCGCTGCGCCGGATGAACTCTCGCCGGGTCGCGGCGAAGGCGGCGCGGCGCTCCTCGGCATGCTCTCTCGCGGGAACGCCGCGGCGCTGGGCGCCGAGCGCGAGGAGGGCGGAGCGGCGAAGGGCAGAGAAGAGACGACTGCGGGCCATGATGGAACCTCCTCCGGGAGCGCACCCGGCCCCTGGGACCGCGGACGTGCAAAGATTTCGTAGATTGTCATCGAACGGACGTCCACCGCAAGTCCCGCTCCCGAACTCAGCCGAGCTCGGCCAGCACCTCGTCCGCCGTCACCGTCGCCACGCCCCGCTTGCCGACCACCACCCAGGCCGCCACCTTGGCGAGCACCGCCGCGTCCTCCAGCCCCGCCCCGCCCGCGGGCAGCGTCGGCAGCGCCGCCACCACCGTGTCTCCCGCGCCCGTGCGGTCGAACACGGCCCGGCCCCGCGCGGCGATCCGCACCGGTAACTCACCCCCGCGCGCCAGGGTCATGCCCCGCTCGCCCTCGGTGACCAGGAGCGCAGCGCCGCCGAGCGCGGCGAGCAGCGGCTCCAGCAGGGCCTCGGTGGGAGTATCCGCGGGGGCCTCCAGCGCCGCGCGGGCCTCCGCTGAGTTGGGGGTGAGGATGGTCGCGCCCCGGTAGGCCTCGAAGCCTCGCCTCCTGGGATCCACCACCACCGGCAGGGCGTGCCGCGCAGCCACCGCGAGCGCGCCGGCGAGGACCTCGTCGGTGAGGACGCCCCTGGCAAAGCCCGAGAGGACAAGCACGCCGGGGCCGGACGCCGCGAAGGACTCCACCTCGCGCACCAGGCGCCGCGCGCACTCGGGCTCCACCGGGCGCCGGCTCTCGCGGTCGAAGCGCACGATCTGCTGCCCGTACGCCACCACCCGCGTCTTTCGGGTGGTGGGGCGCTGAGGGTCCCGCAGCAGCGCGCACGCAAGGCGCGCCTCGCTCGCCAGCCGCTCCTCGAGCCGCTGCGCCTCGACGTCGTCACCGACCACCGCAACCAGCGTGGCGCGGCCGCCGAGCGCGGTGACGTTGAGGACCACGTTGGCGAAGTGAAGGAAGAACAGCCCGGGCAAACGAGAGCAGAGGCGGAGCGGCCGCGGCGAGCGAAGGCGAGCCGTTGGGCTCGAAGCGCTGCCCGGAGAGGGGTGAGGGCGAGGGCAGAGGGGTAACTTCAGTGCGCGTTAGCGGGGAGCGGGCGGAGGAGTGCCTTGCCTGGTGGACACCCGAGACGTCAAAGGGCGATTCAGAAGCCCAGCGAGAGCTGAGGCGGTGCGTGGGCCCGTGGGAGGGGCGTGCGCGGGGGCAACAGCCCCATCGAGCGCAACAACGCCTCCGCGGTGGCCTGGTGGGTGACGACGGCGCGGATGCAGCGCGCGCCGCCGCAGGGGCAGCGCCAGACGTCGGCGCCGAAGGTGCGCTGCAGGGCAGTGGCCCAGTCGAGGCGGCGGCGCCTGGCGACGGCGGGTGCAGGTATGCCGACGGGCGCGGGCGGAGCTGGCGGAGCATTCATCACCGCGCAGCGCAGGCGGGCGTTGGGCCCGAAGACGCCATGGAAGCACCTCAGGTGCAGGCTTCGCGGTGGCACCAGGGCCACCAGCCTCTTCACCAGCGCAACCGCAGTCAGCGTCAACGCGGGCCCTCGCTTCGGTTGCCAGCGGTAGAGGCCCGAGGGCAGTTGCGTCAGCTGCTCCTCGGAGATGGGCCCTCGCGCGCCATACCCGCACAGCCGCTGCAGCCCCGCCCTGTCGAAGGCGTGCACCGCCGTGTCCGCGTCCAGCGAGAAGCCAAAGGCCCGCACCCACCTCCGGGCCTTCTTCTTCGGCGAAGCGTCGCCCTCCAGCGGCAGCCGGTACTGGGCGGCCTCGGCCCACAGCGACTCCTCGGCTTCTTCGGGCCAGCGCGACTCCAGCGCGGCGAAAGTGGCGCGCAGCTGCCGCAGCAGGCGCTGCAACACGGCCTCGACCTCCTCGTCCTCCGGCGGTGGGAGCATCCACCACTCTCCATCGCCGCCCCACAGCCCCTCGGGCAGAAAGACGTGGAGATGCGGCGTCAGCTGCAGCGCGCGCGTGCGGGCGAGCGACCGGCGGTGGGTGGTTCGGTGGACAGCGACGGCGGCGGCGCCTGTCCCGCGGCGGCGAGTGCGGCAGAAAGCCCATAGGACGGACTGCGTCCGGAAGCGGTTTCGTTCAACGCGTTTCTTCCCGAACCGTCCCGCGCGGTGGTGGGGCGCCGGCGCGCTTGTGTTCGGCGGGCCGCTTCGGGAAGAGTTCCCGGCGTTCGCTGACGGGGAACACTGCAGTCGAAACGTGTGTGGCAATGCGACGGCACTCGGTCGTTCCACCGAGGGACCAACGTCAGCGGAGGTGGTCGATACCTTCGTCGGGGACACTTTGGTGTCGGCAGTGAAGCCCGGCGACATCGTCGCGTTCGACAACGTTGGCGCCCAGACGCCGGCAGCGTGAACCCCGCGCTCAGGCCCGGCGCCCGCGCAGCGTGTACCAGCCAGCCCAGCCGAGGATGGCGAACGTGAGCGCTGTCCACCCGGCAATGGAGATCCAAGGCGGCACGAAGGAGCGCTCCCACAGCAGGTCCGCGTCCGTGACCAGCGAGCGCACCCACAGCCCGTGGACGAGCGACACGCCCACGTCCACCACGGCGTAGCCGGCAATGAAGAGGTTGAGCCACGCCCCAGCGGTGGGCGGCAGCCAGCGGGCCGCGGCGGCCAGCGCCAGCGCGGTGCCCACGCAGAACCCGCGGGTGAACCAGGTGCCCGCGTACAGCACCCCCATCCCGAGCAGCCACGCCACCATGGCCCACTGCACGAAGCGGTGGGCGCGGTGGCGGAAGGTGAGCGCCACCAGCGCGGCGGCGGCCACCGCGTTGCCCAGGTAGCCGGCCGAGAAGACCACCAACTGGGGGAGGAAGCCGTCCGGGAGGCGCGAGAGGCAGCGGCCCGCGTGGACGCTCTCCAGCACCACCGCCTCCACGCTGCCCCCCACCAGCAGCGCCGCCAGCGCGTGGCCGCTCTCGTGCATCATGATGCCGAGCAGCTTGAGGGGGTACAGCCAGGGCGAGTGGGCGAACCAGGCGGACACCCCCACCGCGGCGGCGAGCCCCAGCGCCCGCGTCCCGTCCAGGCCGGTGGCGCCTGGGGGCGCCGGGTTCACGGGGCCCTGCCGGCGTAGCCCTGGGCGGAGGGGGAGCGGGACACCATCAGCCCCAGCCCCACGCCGGTGACGACCACCAGCACGGCGGCCCACAGCTGCTTCTTCCGGCGCTGGGCGGCAATGCGGGCCTCGAGCGGATCCTCTCCCCGCTGCTTGCGCTTGGGCGGGGTGGCGGCGGGGGGCTCGGCCTCGGCGGGCTCGCCGCCGGCTGCCTTGAGCGCACGGCGGGAGGGGCGCAGCGGGCTCAGCTGCCTGCGCCCGCACCCGTCACACCGCCAGGGACGCATGTGGGTGAAGGCGCGCAGCAGCCGCTCGCCCAGCCCCCGGGCGTGCGAGCGCTGCAGCACCTTGGAGCCGCAGTAACGGCAGGAGAGGCGGGGGACGAGGTTCAGGATACCGGCACTGTGATTGAGCCCGCGCTGCGCCGCAAGGGCTGGGCGGCCACGCACCCGCACGCGCTCACGGGGGGAGCAGCTGCTCCAGCCGGTCCCGCGCGCGGCTCAGCGCGCTCTTCACCGTCCCCTCTGGGATCCCCAGCCGGAGCGCAATCTCGGGGTACGACAGCCCCTGCAGTTCCCTCAGGGTAAGCAGTTCCCGGTGATGTGACGACAGGTGTCCCAGCGTGGCCATCACCTGGGCGAAGCGCTCGCGGGCCGCGGCCAGGGCCTCCGGGTCGGCGGGCAGGGTGGGGGACAGCTCCAGCCGCGCGCGCCGGCGCCGGGCGCGCAGCCCGTTGATGCTGCGGTTGACCATGACGCGGTGGAGCCAGGTGCCGCAGGAGGCCCGCCCGTCAAACGGGAGCTCCCCGTTCCAGAGGCGGCTGAATACCTCCTGCACCAGGTCCTCCGCCTCCGCGGGATCCCGGAGGATCCGCCGGGCAATGGCCAGGGCGCGGGCCCGGTGGCGGGCGTAGAGCTCTTCGAACGGCGGAAGGGCGGGGGCGGCATTCGGGTGCATGCCCCTGTCAACGCGAACCGCCCGGAAAGGATCTACGCCTCCGGCTCGCTCTGGGCGGTGAGCCCCCACTCCTTGAGCTTCTTGAACAGCGTGGACCGGGACATGCCCAGCTCCTTCGCCACGCGCTCGCGGTTGTCCCGGTACTTCTTGAGCGCCGCTTCCACGATCTCCCGCTCCACCCGGCCGAGCATCTGTTCCAGCGTGAGCCCGTTGCCCGCCTGGGGGATGATCACGCCCACCTCCGGGTGGACCTGCGCGTCGAAGTGGAGATCCTCGGCGTCGATCATGGGGCCGCGGCGGAGCAGCAGCGCGCGGTGGACCACGTTGCGCAGCTCCCGGATGTTGCCGGGCCACGGGTGGGCCTTCATCCGCTCCAGCGCCGCCGCGGTGAAGCGCACTGCGTGCCCGCGCGGGGCGAAGCGCTGGACGAACTCCTCCGCCAGCGCCGGGATGTCCCCCTTGCGGCTGCGCAGCGGCGGCAGGTGCAGCGGCACCACGCAGAGCCGGTAGTAGAGGTCCTCCCGGAACCTCCCCTCGCGCGCCAGCTGCAGGAGATCCCGGTTGGTGGCGGCCACCACCCGCACGTCCACGGTCATGGGGCGGCTGGCCCCCACGCGCTTGATCTCCCCGGACTCCAGGGCGCGCAGCAGCTTGGCCTGCAGGTCCAGCGGCAGCTCCCCCACCTCGTCGAGGAACAGCGTCCCGCCGTCCGCCTCCTCGAAGGCCCCCTTGCGCGCCCCCACCGCGCCGGTGAACGCCCCCTTCTCGTGGCCGAACAGTTCGCTCTCGATCAGCTCTTTGCTGATGGCCGCGCAGTTGACCGGGATGAAGGCGGCGCTGGCCCGCGGCGAGCGCGCGTGCAGCGCGGCGGCCACCAGCTCCTTGCCCGTGCCGGACTCGCCCAGTACCGCCACCGCTGCGCTGGACGGGGCCACGCGCTGGACGAGCTCCACCAGCTGCTTCACGGAGGCGTCCGCGCCGATGATCCCGTGGAACGCAGGCGCCGCCTTCCCGGCCACCAGCGGCTCCAGGGACAGCTCCACCTCGCCACCCAGCTTCACCGTGGTGAGCAGGGGTACCACCACCTCGTGCACCCGCACGTTGCCCAGCCAGGTGCCGTTCTTGGACTGGAGATCCTGCAGCCGGAACAGCCCCTCCTCGCGGGCCACGCGCAGGTGGCGGGAGGAGACGTAGGGGTCGTCCACGACGAGATCATTGCCGGGGTCCTTCCCCACGGTGAAGGCGTCCCCCTGCAGCCGCTGCACCGTCTCCTGCCCGCCGCGGCGCATCCGCACCTGCGCGGGCTGCCAGCGGGACAGGAGCGGATCTGCCGGCCGTACCGCGGTGGCGTTGCCCGCCCCCACCGTGGAGGCCTCGTCGTCCCCGGTGCCGGCGGCGCGGAACACCGCGCGCCATTGACCGAGCGAGAGATCCTGGCCGTCCGCGAGCGTGCGGGTGCTCAGCGGCTGGCCGCCCACCAGCAGCCCGCCGCCGGAGAGGTCCTCCACCGCCAGGGCCTGCCCGTCCCACGTCAGCGCCGCGGCCTGCCGGCTCACCGCGGGATCCGGCAGCGCCACGTCACACTGCTCGCCGCGCCCCAGCACCACCCGGCCGCGCGGCAGTTGGTACCGCAGGACCTCCTCACCGCGCCTGAAGAACAAAAGCTCCGCCATGGCCGCTCCCTCCCACTGCGACGCCGGGTCCACCAACGAACGAGGGCGGCAGCTAACACCGCGGCCCGGCGCGGTTCAACCGGGCGCCTGACCGCCCTGCGGCCTCAGCGGGCAGGCTGGAAGTTGGGGCGGGACAGGAGCCCGGTCAGCTTCCCCGCGCGGAACTGCGGGTCCTTCTTGTCCGGGCCCAGCATGGACAGCGCCGCCCCCACCATCCCCAGCCGCTTGACGAACTCGGGCTCCGTCTTGAGCCGGAGGTCCAGGTTGGGCTCGCTGAGCTCCAGCTTCTTGCCCAGCTTCAGCGTGCCCTCCACTACCATCTCCAGGTCCTCGCCCTTGGCGTGGAAGGTGTCCACCTTGCCCATGCCGCGGTCGAAGTTGATCTTCAGGTCCGTGTCCCCGGCGACGATCTTGGGCAGGTCCACCGGCGTGGCCTCCCCGTACATGGGCAGGGTGATGGAGCCGCCGTTCACCTGCAGCCCGGACACCTTCACGTCCACCACGCCGGAGGCCTGGGAGAGATCCGCATCCGCCTGCGTCCCCGGCGGGGAGCCCTTGGGCAGCGGCAGCCGCGGCAGGGAGAGGTCCACCCGGCCCACCACCTTCCCCGCCAGCTGGGCCCCCGTGTACTCCTTCAGCTCCGGGTCCTCGAGCGAGAGGCCATCCAGCTCCAGTTGCACCTTCAGCGGCTCGGTGGCCCCGGTGGCCCCCACCTGCGCGCGCACCACGCCCCCCAGCGTCTCCACCTTCACCTGCACCCCGGGCGGGAAGAGCGTGGGGCGCACCACCACGGACTTGAGCATGAAGGCGGGGACCGGCCGGTCCGTGACCCCCAGCAGCTTGGGGGAGATCTGCACGTCCCGCGCGGTGATTCCGGACAGCCCCGGCCCCAGCGAGGACATGCGGACGTACAGATTGCGCGCGTCCATGAACTGCTGCAGCCGCGCCTTCACCAGGTCATACGGGAAGGTGACGTAGAGGCCCACCAGCAGCGCGAGCGAGAAGAAGGCCGAGTAGCCGAGGCGTCGCTTCCAGCGGGAGCCAGACGGGGCGGGGGAGGGGGAGTCAGCCACGGGTTACCTCAACCGGTAGGCGGCAATGGTGGTCCAAGCGGTGATCTTCTTCTCCGCCGCCCGGGGCTCCAGCCGCAGGTACTTGACGCGCACCACGCCGGGCCCGGCCTCCACGGACTCCAGGAAGGCGAGCAGCTTGTCCAGCGGCACGTCCGTGAGCGTCAGCTCCACCGCGCTCTCGATGATGGTCCCGTCCCCCACCGGGAGATCCCCCTTGGGGTTGAGCGCAGGAATGTCCAACCCTGCCCTCGTTCCCTTGTCCTCCAGGTAGGACATGATCTTCAGGTCCGCGCCGCGCAGCGAGCGCTCCGCCGCCTCGCGCGCCGCCTCGCCCTCCTTGAAGGTGCCGGCGAGCCGCTGCACCTCGGCGAGCTTGGTGAGCTTGTCCTCCGTCCGCCGCCGCGCCGCGCGGGCCGAGGCGGAGAAGCTGCTGGAGGCGAGGAAGAGGGAGAAGAGCACCACCGCGGCGGCGGCGAACGTCACCATCCGGCGCTCGCGGTTGCTCAGCGCCTGGAACCAGGTCACCAGTGGGGCGGCAAGGTGTTGGATGCGTTCCATGGTTGTCATCCCTGCGGCGCCTGGCCGTCCTCCGGGCATTCCACCTGGATGTCCAGGCGGAAGGCCACCTTCTGGCCGTCCTTGCTCTTCTCCACCTTGCCCTCCTTGACCTCCGAGAAGCAGTGGAAGCCCTTGATGGCGGTGGTGAGGCGGTCGATCTGCTTGCTGCTCTCCGTCTCGCCCCTCAGGGTGATGCGCTCCAGGTCCACCACCACCTGGTCGAACGTGACCGGCACGTCCGCCGGGATGCGGGAGACGAGCTCCGTCAGCAGCGTGGCCGCGGATACCCTGGGCAGCGTGGCCGCCGGGGACTCCTTGCCGCGCAGGAGCGAGAGCGCCCGGTCGAAGTTGGGCTCGCACTTGTCGAGGATCTTCGCCGTCACGTCGCACAGCGCCTTGTCCACCGCGCGCTCGCGCTGCTCGAGCAGCCGCGCCTCCACCGCCCCGGAGGCGATGTACAGCACCGCGAGCACCACCCCGTAGGCCGCGAGCCTCCCCACGCGCTCGCGCAGCCAGTCGTGGGCGCCCTGGAAGGAGAACTCGCCGCGCCGCAGGTTGAACCGCGGCGCCCGCGCCCCGGTCAGCTGGCCGCGAAGCGCGAGCGCCACCGCCTGTGCCGCCGCGCCCGCCTCCTCGGGCCCAATCCCCCGCACCTCCGGCGGGAGCGTGAGCCGCTGCACCGGGATGCCCAGCGCGTCGGAGAGGAAGGCGGGCAGGCCGTGCAGGGCCGCGGTGCCGCCGCACAGGTACACCGCCTGGGGGGCGCTGCGCGTCCGGCCCGTCGCCGCCTTGAACGTGGCCCGCAGCTCGCGCACCAGTGGCTGGAGCGCCCGGGACAGGGCGGCCCCGGCGTGCACGGCCTGCCCGTCCGTCCCGTCCGGCGTGACGGTGGCCGTGCCGCACTTGTAGGCCTCCGCCTCGTCCGTCCCCTGCCCCAGCGCGGCTCCCAGGGCCTTCGTCAGCTCCCGGCCGCCAAAGGCGAAGGCGCGGGCAAACTCCACCTGCCCGCCGGGGGCCCCCACCGCCACCGTGGTGCGCTCGGCCCCCACGTCCACCACGGCCACCGCCCCGCCGGTGCCGCCGAAGGCCGCGGGTGAGAGCGCGAGCAGCGACTGGAAGGCGAGCCCCGGGTGGGTGATCACGCGCGGGTCCACGCCCGCCGACTGCAGCTCCGCGAGCAGTCCGGCCACGGCCTCGCGTCGGGCCACGCCCACGAGCAGCTCCGTCCTCTTCTCCTTGCTGCCGGGGGCCAGCTCCCGCTGCGCGGTGGGCTGGTAGTCGTAGACCGCCTCGTCCAGGTCGAACGGCAGGTGGGACTCCACCTCGAAGGGGAGCGCCGCCTCCAGCTTCTTGCTGTCGGAGAAGGGCAAGGCGAGCGCGTGGGTGGCGAGCAGCTCGCCGGGCAGCGCCACCACCACCTGGTCCGCGGAGAGCAGCCCCTGCTCCCGCAGCGCGGCCAGGGGGGCCTCCAGGCTGGAGCCTCCCTCCCCGGCGGGGGCGGCGCGCGGGACGGCGGCCCAGCCGCTCACGGTCCACGTGCGGCCTGCCCCCTCCACCTTGACGGCCTTGATCCACCTGCTCCCCAGGTCCAGTCCCAGCACGCTGGCCATGGCTACTCCTCCCTCCAGTAGACGACTTTCCCGAGCGCCCCGTCGGCGCGGATGACGGCGTGCAGGGTCTTCTGCACGTCCCCGGCCTCACCCACGGCCTTGATGCTCCAGGTGTTGGTCTTGTCTCCCACGAACCGGTTTCCCGCAACGTTGTTGCCAATGGAGGCGTTGACCGCCACCCCGGCCGCCTGAACCACGGACACGAAGTCCTGCACCGTCATTCCGAGGCCCGGGAAGACGGCGTACATGCGGGCCAGGCGGATTTTCTGGATGACCTGGTCGATGAAGAGCGGATCGCGCAGC
>VGRA01000038.1 GCA_016875515.1 Deltaproteobacteria bacterium
CGCGGAGGTGCCTCTGGGGATGCACTACGTCCGCGTGGACGGCCCGTCCGGGGAGCGGTTCGGCCAGGGGCTGGACCTGCAGGGCAGGGAGGGGAAGGTGCGGGCGGTCTTCACCGGCGGCGGGGCGCGCGCGGCGGCCCCGTCCGCGGAGGACGGCCCCTTCAGCACGCCGGTGCTGGACGCGAACGCGGTGTACCGGATGGTGCAGCTGTGCAAGGCGGCGGGCGCGCGCTTCGCCGTGGTGGGGTTGGTGTACCAGTCCAGCGGCTCGCAGCTGACGGCCAACACGGCGGTGTTCTCCGTGCAGAAGCAGGGCTTCGCCGTGCTGAAGCCCCAGCCGTTCGACGCGGAGTTCCTCACCGCCAACGTGGACGCGTATAAGCTGGGCTCGCAGGTGGCGGAGTTGCTCAAGGAGTTCCCCGCCCCCTCGCCGCTGCCGCACTCGCTGGCCGGCAAGGCCTCCGCGGCGATGCCGAGCGACGCGCCCGTGGACGTGGAGGTGAAGGTGGCCACCCGCGAGTCCGGCAAGCCGGCCCCGCTGCCCAACCCGCGTTCCGCCGGGGACCGCGTGGTGTACCCGCCTGCCACCCCCGCCCCGTACGAGACGGGGCCGCTGCCCCCGAAGGGCCCGGCCGTCTCCCAGCAGGAAGGCGGGGTGGCCTGGTGGGTTTGGGCGCTCGTGGGAGTGGGTGTGGCAGGGGCGGTGGGCGGCGCGGCATATGGCATCACCCAGGCCACCAAGCCGGTCACCGGCACGGTGACGGCCACGTGGTGAGCGGGAGCAAGGCATCCATGGTTTCCATCCGCACCCAATTGTTGTCGCTCGCCGCCGGGCTCGCGCTGGGATGTGCGCCGCGCACCCAGGCGTACGACGTGAAGCTCATCACCCAGGCCTGCGGCGGGGACCGCTCCCCGGTGGAGGGGGTGTCCTACGCCCAGCTTCGCGTCACCGGTGACGGGATGGAGCCCCTCACCGTGACCGGCGGCTACGGGGACGGCTCGCTGTCCCTTCCGGAGGTGCCGGCGGGGAAGAACCGCCGCATCGAGGCGCGCGCCTACCAGGGGGACCCGGCCACGGGCGGGCAGATGGTGTCGCTGGGGCGCTCCACCCTCTTCGACATCCCGGAGATCATTCCCGCAGGGAAGGGGCAGCCGGTGAGCGTGACGGTGTTCCTGCGGCGGGTGAACGCCTTCTCGCGCCTGTCGTCCGCGTCCAACCCGGACACCTGCACGGGGCTGAAGACGGCCCGCGCGGGCCACGGTGCCACGCTGCTGCCGGACGGGCGCGTCTACGTGTCCGGCGGCTTCAGCGTGCAGGGCAGCCGGCGCTCGGCGCTCTCCAGCGCGGAGATCTTCTACCCGTCCTCGGGCGAGTTCTCCCAGGCGGAGGAGCTGGCGTTCGTCTCCCCCAACGGCGTGGCCTACCCCACGCCGCGGGCCTTCCATGTCGCCACGCTGTTGAACTCCGGCAATGGGCAGGTGCTCATCACCGGCGGCGAGACCTACACGGACAGCGGCAACCCCGCCCCCATCACCTTCGGCCTCCTCTACGATCCCCCGTACAACGACTACGGCGTCATCCGCATGAAGGTGGAGCGCAGCCGCCACCAGGCGGCCCGGGACGAGACCGGCCGCGTGGTGCTGGTGGGGGGCGTGGACAAGTCCAACGCGCCCATCGCGTCCATGGAGTACTACCAGGCGGGGTTGTACGAGACGAAGGACGTGGTGGACGCCACGGGGGCGGCGCTGACGCTCAAGCGCGTGGGCCACTCCATGGCCCCGGTGCAGGGCGGGAAGTTCCTGGCGGTGGCCGGGGGCAGCGACGGGGCCACCCTCCAGGACGCGGTGCGCTTTCTCGCGTTTGACGGGGAGCGGTTCGGCTTTGCCGAGTCCACCAGCCCGCAGCTGAGGGACCCGCGCCGGGGCGGCGTGCTCGCGCCGTTCCGGGGAGGCGAGGAGCTGCTGCTGCTCGGCGGCTTCAACGCCGTGTCCGAGTCCAGCTTCACCCCCGTCGTGACGACGGAGTTGCTGAAGACCGGCCAGGCCTTCCAGGTGAGCGACGGTCCCGCCCTGCCCAGCGCGCGCGGCCACCTGTGCGCGGCGCCGCTGGGGGACGGGCGGGTGCTCACCGTGGGGGGGTACCTGATGGACGCGGTGACCGGGGCGCGGAGCGACTCGTCCGCGGAGCTCGTCTCCCCGAAGGCGGACGGCACCGCGGAGGCGGTGGCGCTGCCGCCCATGAACCAGGGGCGCCACTTCGCCACCTGCACGCTCATGCAGGATGGCAGCGTTCTGGTGCTGGGCGGGGTGAACGCCGTGGGCGCCACCCAGACGGCGCTGGACGAGGCCTGGGTGTTCACTCCGGCGCCGCTGGAGTGAGGGGCGGTCGGCGGGGGACCGCTGGTCCACCCGCGTCCGTGGCCCCGTTCAGGCCTGCCGATGCGTCCGGCAGCTTCACCTTGCCGAGCGACCACCGCTGTCCGGGACAGCCGCCAGCCGCTCAGCGCGCTGAGGACTCGGACTTCTGCACCTCGGCCTCCAGCAAGCGGATCTCCTGGTCCATCTGGACGAGCCGCGCGCACGCGTCCCGGTTCTCCGGGTTCGCCAGGAAGGCGCGGGGGCCCGGCGCGGCGGGGAGCCCGCTGCCGCCCCCCACCGTGCGGCAGGCCAGCTTGAACACGGACATGTCCGCGTCCCGCAGCCCGCGCGCCGCGGCCCGCGCGGCGTCCCCGAGCATCCCGTCGGACGCGCCGGCGGCGGCTGCGGCAGCCTGGTTGGCCACCGTCCCACCGCCGTACCTGCCGTAGAGCGCCTCCTCGCGGGCCTGCAGGTCCACGCGGAGGTCCGCCAGCCGCTGGCGCGGGGTGCGGCAACCCGCCGCGGCGAGCAGCACCGCGGCGGCGAGCAGGAGCGTCCTCGTCATGGCGACCTTCCTTCCCCTCTAGGCCTCCGCTGCCTTCTCCGCGGCGACCTCGGCGGCCGCGGCGGCCTCGGCCACCACCGGCGCCGGGGCCGCGGGGGCAACCGCCGCTGCCTCCTCGGCCGTCTTCGCCGCCGCCACCGCGGCGGCCTCCGCTGCCTTCTCCGCGGCGACCTCGGCGGCCTGGCGCTCCTCCACGGACTTGTCGGACGCGGCCAGCTCCTCCGCCGTCAGCTCCGTCCGGTCCACCGCCGTGCCGGTCTTCTTCTCCAGGTCCTTGATGGCCCGGGCGAGCAGGTCCCGCTCCAGCAGCACGCGGTTGAGCCGCTTCTCCACGGCGCGGAACTTGTCCTTGGTCAGCTCCATCTCGGACTGCGCCACCTTCAGGAAACGCGCCCCGTTGTCCGCGCGGACCTTCAGCTTGCGCACCTCGTTTTCCAGCTCGGAGGCCTTGTGGCGCGCCTTGCTCGCGTCCGACTCCAGGCGCGCCATCTTCTCGCGGTCCTGGTCGTTCAGCTCGCGCACCACCTTCTGGATGACCACCTGCGGCCTCTCCGCCCGCGGCTCCTCCTTCTTCTCCACCGGCGCGGCCTCCACCGGCGCGGGGGCGGGACGGCGGGCGCCCGGCTTGTCGGACTTCAGCCGCTCTATCTCCACCAGCGCAGAGGCCAGCTCCGCGCGCACGTTCTCCAGCTGGATGGAGGCGTTGCGCTCCACCTCGGCGCGGGCCTTCACCAGGTCCTGGTTGCCCTTGTCCGCCTCCTTCTCCTCGTGGAGCTTCTTCTTGGTGGCCTTGAGCGCGTCCTTCGCCTCGCGCAGCTCCGCGCGGAGCGTCTCCATCTCCTTGCGCTTCTTCTCCAGCTCCGCCTCTGCGGACTTCTGCGTGGCAGGCGCCTCGCCAGAGGCCTGGCGGGCCTGCGGGACGTTGTTGTTCGCCGGGGCGGCCGGGGTCTTGTTCCCGAAGAGCAGGAAGTACTGCTGGGCGACGACGATGATGCCGAGGACGACGATTGCAATGACCACGGGGGAACGACCTCCAGTGTGAAAACGAGCGGCGCACCTTGCAGCGCCGCGCCCCCCGCGGTCAACCCGGCCGCCCGCGGAAAGACTCAGCCGCGCGGCATATCCCGGAGGCGCCGGATGCGCTCCTCCATGGGCGGGTGGGTGCTGAACAGGGCGAGGATGGCCCCGCCGGACAGCGGGTTGGCGATGAAGAGGTGCGAGGTGGCAGGGGCCCGGTCGTACGGGTGCAGGTGCACGCCCCGGTCAATCCGGTCCAGCGCGTCCGCCAGCGCGTCCGGGTCCCCGAGCAACTGGGCCCCGGTGGCGTCCGCCTCGTACTCGCGCGAGCGGCTTACCGCCAGCTGCAGCAGCGTGGCGGCAAGGGGGGCCACCAGCAGAACGCCCAGCTGCGCCAGCCCGGACGCCCCCTCGTCGTCGCGGTCCCGACCGCCGCCCAGGACCGCTCCGCCGAACCAGAAAATGGACTGGGCCACGTAGCTGATGACGCCCGCGAGCGACGCGGCCACCGTGCTGATGAGCGTGTCCCGGTTGGCCACGTGCGCCAGTTCGTGCGCCAGCACCGCCATCACCTCGCGCTGGGAGAGCGACTCCAGCAGCCCCGCCGTGACCGCCACCGCCGCGTGCTCGGGGTTGCGCCCCGTGGCGAACGCGTTGGGGGCGTGCGTTGGGATGAAGTACAGGCGCGGCACCGGGATGCCGGCGCGCTCGGACAGGCGCCGGAGCCCCTCGTGGAGCCACGGTGCGCTGGCGAACGGGAACTCCTGTGCCCCGTGCATGGCCAGCGCCAGCTTGTCGCTGAACCAGTAGGAGAAGAAGTTCATCCCCACCGCGAACACCGCCGCGATGGCCAGCCCGCGCGGACCGCCCACGGCCCGGCCCACCCACAGGGTGAGCGCCGTCATCCCGGCGAGCAGGACCGCGGTCTTCAGGTAGTTGCTGAGCGTGTGAGTGCGCAAAGTGATATATAAGCTAATGGCCAGCGGGGGACCGTCAACCCGGACTGCTCTACACGTAGAAGCGGTCAGCCATTCCCGCGGTGACGCCGAGCAGCGTGGACCAGCCTGCCAGTTGGTCCACCTTCCCCTCGGCCTCCGCGGGGGTGCGCCCCAGCGCCGCGAGCGAGCCGGTGCAGCCCCACACCGTGCAGCCGCCGCTCTCTCGCAGGTGCTGCAGCAGGTCGCGCAGGGTGGGCAGGCCGCGCGCCTCGAAGCGGTCCGCCACGTCCGGGCGGTGGGGCAGGTCCGGCGCGTCCAGCCGGTCCTCCAGCAGCCGCTCGAGCGCCCACCAGGTGAAGACCAGGTGCACGGTCCGGCCGGACGCGGCTGCGGCGGCGGCAATGGCCAGCCCCTGGTGGACCCGGTCGTACTCGCCGGCGTGGAGGAAGACCGCCAGCGGCGGCAGGGGGGAGGCAGGCATGTTCCGCGGCGAGGGTTACGGGGGGATTTCGCCTTGCGTCAAGGGGGGGCCGCTGCTAACCGGCCCTAACCTGTTCCCCTTTTCCCGAAACGCGCCCCGCCCGTCCTCATCCAAGAGTCGCCCCCATGGTTGATGAACTGACAGCGAGCCGGACCGCGCAGCGGAAGGACAGCCACCTGGACCTCTGCGCCACCGGGGACGTGGAGCCCGCGGGGGTGCGGACGCTGCTCGGGGATGTCCGGCTGGTCCACTGCGCGCTCCCGGAGCTGGCCCTGTCCGAGGTCCATCTGGCCACCCGGCTGTTCGGCAAGGCGCTCCGGGCGCCGCTCATGGTGACCGGGATGACCGGCGGCACGGAGCGGGCCGGGGCGGTCAACCGCGATCTCGCGAGGTTGGCGGAGTCTGCCGGCATCGCCTTCGGGCTGGGCAGCCAGCGCGCCATGCTGGATGACCTCTCGCGGGCCGGGAGCTACCGGCTGCGGGATCTGGCCCCCACGGCGGTCATCATGGGCAATATTGGCCTCACGCAGGCGGTGCGCAGCGGGGTGGACGCCTGCCGCCGGCTCGCGGACGACATCCAGGCGGACGCGCTCGCCGTCCACCTCAACGCCGGGCAGGAACTCACCCAGCCGGAGGGGGACCGGGACTTCCGCGGCGGGTACGAGGTGCTGGGGAAGCTGGCCCGGGCGCTGGAGGGCCGTCTCCTGGTGAAGGAGACCGGCTGTGGGCTGTCCCCCGCGGTGGCCCGCCGGCTGGTGGGCCTGGGCGTGGGGGCGCTGGACGTGTCCGGCGCGGGCGGCACCAGTTGGGTCCGGGTGGAGCAGCTGCGCGCCTCCGGCGTGGCCGCCGAGGTGGGGCAGACCTTCAGCGGCTGGGGCATCCCCACCGCGGCTGCCATTGCCTCCGTGCGCCGGGCCGTGGGGCCGGGGGTGACGCTGGTGGCCTCGGGCGGGCTGCGGGACGGACTGGAGGCGGCCAAGGTGCTCGCGCTCGGCGCGGACGTGGCCGGGATGGCGCTGCCGCTGTTTCGCGCGCAGCAGGCCGGCGGCTACGAGGGGGCGGAGCGGGCATTGGAGACGGTGCTGACCGGGCTGCGCCACGCGCTGCTGCTGACGGGGAGCCGGGACGTGGCGGCGCTGCGGGCGCAGCCGCGCGTCCTCACCGGTGAACTCAAGGATTGGCTGGCCGCGCTGGCGGCCGAGGCCTGAGCGGGAGCAAGTCCATGTCGGAGCGCGCGTCGTCTCGGTTGCCGGGGTTCCACAAGCTGTCGCTCCCGGAGCGCCGCGAGCGGATTGCCAGGCTCTACGGGCTGTCCCCCGAGGAGGTGCGGCACCTCTCCGGCGCGGCACCGCTGGACGCGGACACCGCCAACCTGATGATCGAGAACGCGCTCGGCACCTTCACGCTGCCGCTCGGGCTCGGGCTCAACCTTCAGGTGAACGGCAAGGACTACGTGGTTCCCATGGCGGTGGAGGAGCCCTCCGTCGTGGCCGCGGTCTCCTTCGCGGCAAAAATCGTCCGAGAGGCGGGTGGCTTCCAGGCCGAGGCGGACGAGTCGCTGATGATCGGCCAGATCCAGGTCACCCGGTACGGCGACCCGGAGGTGGCCACGCGGCGCATCCTGGAACACCGCGAGCAGATATTGGCGCTCGCCAACAGCTTCCACCCGGCCATGCTGCGGCGCGGGGGCGGGGCGCGGGACGTGGAGGTGCGCATCCTCCCGCCGCCGGAGGGGCCGCGCGGCGAGCCGCTGCTGGTGGTCCACGTGGTGATGGACACGCAGGACGCCATGGGGGCCAACCTCATCAACACCGTGGCGGAGGGCGTGGCGCCGCTCATTGAACAGGTGACGGGCGGGCGCGTGTACCTGCGCATCCTGAGCAACCTGGCGGACCGGCGGCTGGCGCGGGCCACCTGCCGCATCCCGTTGGACCTTCTTGCGGATTTCGACCTTCCCGGGGACGACATCGCGGAAGGCATTGCGCAAGCCTCGCGCTTCGCGGAGGCGGACCCGTACCGTGCCGCCACGCACAACAAGGGCGTGATGAACGGCATTGACGCGGTGGCCATTGCCACCGGGCAGGACTGGCGCGCCATCGAGGCGGGGGCGCACGCGTTCGCCTGCCGCGGCGGTCAGTACCGGCCGCTGTCCACGTGGCTCTTGGAGGAGGGGCACCTGGTGGGCCGCATCGAGCTGCCGCTGGCCTTGGGCACCGTGGGCGGCCCCATTAAGGTCCACCCGGGCGTGCAGGTGGGGATGCGGCTGCTGGACGTCTCCGGTACGCGCGAGCTCTCCATGGTGTTCGCGGCGGTGGGGCTGGCGCAGAACTTCGCCGCGGTGCGCGCGCTGGGCTCGGTGGGCATCCAGAAGGGGCACATGGCGCTGCACGCCCGGTGCGTGGCCGTCACCGCGGGGGCGCGGGGCGAGGACGTGGAGCGGATTGCCGCGCTGCTCATGCAGCAGGGGCCTGCGCACGTGAAGGTGGAGCGCGCCCGCGAGCTGCTCGCGGCGAGCGCGGGCTGACGTGCTCTCCGCGTTCGGCCCCGGCAAGGTCATCCTCCTCGGCGAGCACGGCGTGGTGTATGGCCACCCGGCGCTCGCGGCGCCGCTGCAGGCGGGCGTCACCGCCCACGGAACGCCGTCCTCCCGCTGCGAGCTGGTCATGCCGGAGGGGGCCCCGCCCGACGCCGCGCGGCTGCTGCGCGCGGCCTTCGCGCAGCTTGCGGACGGGCTGGGCCATCCCCCCTTGCGCGTGACGCTGCAGAGCGACCTGCCACTCTCCCAGGGGCTGGGCTCCTCGGGCGCGCTCGCGGTGGCCTGCGCGCGGCTGCTGCTGCAGGTGAAGACCGGCCGGCCGGCGAAGACGGTGGACGTGGAGCGCTGGGCGTGGGCCATGGAGCGCGCCTTCCACGGGACGCCCTCCGGCGTGGACCACACCACGAGCGCGCGCGGGCAGTTGCTCTACTACCGCAAGGCACCGGCGGCGGAGGTGGGCCGCGCGCGGGCGGTGACGGGCCCCAGGCGCCTGCAGTTGCTCGTGGCGCTGGCCGGGCCGCGCACGGGGACGAAGCAGACGGTGGCCGCGCTGCGAGCGAGGGCGGGGCAGTGGCCGCGCCGGTACGAGCGCGTGTTCCGCGGCATCGGCGCGCTGGTGGACGAGGCGCGCGCGGCGGTGGAGGCGGGGGACGCCGCCTCGCTCGGGGATCTCATGAACATGAACCACGGCATGCTGGCCGGGCTCGGGCTGTCCTCCGAGACGCTGGACGGCATGGTGCACCGGCTGCGGGGGCTGGGGGCGCTCGGGGCCAAGCTGTCCGGGGCGGGCGGGGACGGCGGGGCCGTCATCGGCCTGTTCGAGGACGCCGAGGCCGCGGCGAAGGTGTTGCGGCGCCGCCGGGTGCCGTGCTTCACGTCGGTCATTGCAGGGAGGGGCGCGTGAAGGCCACCGCCACGGCACACCCCAACATTGCGCTGGTGAAGTACTGGGGGAAGCGGGACGAGGCGCTCATCCTCCCGCACCAGTCCAGCCTGTCACTCACGCTCGCGCCGCTGTCCATCACCACCACGGTGGAGTGGGGGCAGGAGGAGGACCAGGTGGAGCTCAACGGCAAGGCGGCCGAGGGCGGCGAGCGGCGGCGGGTGGTGGAGCTGCTCTCGCGGGTCCGCGAGGAGGCCGGCCGCCCGCTGGGCGGGGCGAGGATGGTCTCCCGCGGAGACTTCCCGGCCTCGGCGGGGCTCGCCAGCAGCGCGGCGGCCTTCGCGGCGCTGGCCCTCGCCTCTCGCGCGGCGGCGGGGCTTCCCCGGGACGTGCGGGCGGAGAGCGTGCTCGCGCGGCGCGGCTCCGGGTCTGCGTGCCGCAGCATCCAGGGCGGCGTGTGCGTGTGGAGGCGCGGCGAGCGGGCGGACGGCGAGGACAGCTACGCGGAGCAGGCGTTCGCCGCATCCCACTGGCCCGAGCTCCGGATGTTCGTGGCGCTGCTGTCCCGGGCGGAGAAGGAGGTGGGCTCGCGGGACGGGATGCGCGGGAGCGTGGAGACGTCTCCCTACTACCCGGCGTGGGCCCAGGACGCCGAGGCGGAGATTCCGCGCGCGCTGGCCGCGCTGGAGCGGCGGGACATTGCCTCGCTCGGGGAACTGGCCGAGCGCAACGCCTGGCGGATGCACGCCACCGCGCTCGCCGCCAACCCGCCGCTCTGCTACCTGCTGCCCGGCACGCTGGAGGTCATCCAGCGGGTTCGCCATGCGCGCGGGCAGGGGCTGAAGGCGTACTTCACCCTGGACGCGGGGCCCAACCCGGTGGTGCTCACCACGGCGGACGCCCTGGAGGACGCCGAGCGGGTGGTGCGCGAGGCGGGCGCGGTGGAAATTGTCCGCTGCCACGTGGGCGGGGACGCCACCGTGCAGGTGCACGTTTAGGCAGTCCATGGCCGCGCGCGCCCTCTCTGCCGCCGGCAAGCTGTTCCTCGCGGGCGAGTACGCCGTGCTGTGGGGCGGCACCGCGCGCGTGGCCTGCGTGGGGCCGCGCACGCACGCCTGGGTGAGGCCGCGCGAGGACCGGCACGTCGCGCTGCACCTGGCCGAGGGCACGCTGCGCGGCACCTGCACGCCGCTCGGGGTGGCATGGGACGGGGAGGTGGCACCGCCCTTTCTCTTCGCGGCCCGCACCGTGGACCTGGCGCTGAGGGCGTACGGGGGTGAGGGGCCGGGCTTCGCGCTGGCGCTGTCCCCGTCACCCCTGGGACCCGGGGGGCGGAAGCTGGGGCTGGGCAGCAGCGCGCGGGCCACGGTGCTGGTGGCGGAGGCGTGCCGCGCCGTGCTGGAGGCGGGCTTCGACGCCCGGGTGCTGGCGCTGCTCTCGCACAGCGTGGCGCAGGGCGGGAAGGGGAGCGGCGGGGACGTGGCCGCCTCCGCGCTGGGCGGGGTGGTGCGCTACCGGCGCTACCCGCTGGAGGGGCTGCAGGCGCACCTGGTGGACGGGCGGCTGGGCACCGCGCTCGCGTCTGCGCCGCCGCTGGAGGCGCGCTCGCTGTCCAGCGTGCAGGTGCGGATGCTGTACGCCTTTGCAGGGGACAGCGCCTCCACGCCGGTCCTCATCCGACGGGCGGAGGCCACGCTGGACGCCGACGCGCGCGCCGCCTTCGTGCGCGAGTCGGATGCACTGGGCCATGCGTTGGAGGACGCGCTGTGCGCCGGGGACTTCGCGCAGCTGGCCCCCGCGGTGGAGGGCCTCCAGCGGCTGCTGTGCACGCTGGGGCCGCTGGAGACGGATGCCATGGCGCGCATCCTCGCGCTCGCCCGCGCCCACGGCTGCATGGGCAAGATGAGCGGCGCGGGGGGCGGGGACGGCTGCGTGTTGTTCGCGCCGGGTGACGCGGAGGCGGCCGCGCTGGTGGACACGCTCGCGGCCCGCGGCTTCCACGCCTTCCCGCTCACGCTGGAGGAGGGGGTGCGCGGAGAGGGGGCGCCGCCGGAGAGCCTCCGGGCATGGGCGCGGGACTGAGACTGCAGGTCAGTGCAGCTTCCCGCCACGCTGGATGATGCCGTCCAGCCACCCGGTCAGCTGGGCGAACAGCGCCGCCGTCCCCTGCTCCCCGACGAAGAGCGTGCGCTGGTACACCGTGGGGTCGTAGCCGGTGGCGGAGACGCGGGCCAGGTCGAACGGGACCTTCTCCGCGTCCGTCTTCACGTGGCCCATCTCCCCGAAGGAGGAGAGCAACCCCGAGCCGATGATGCGCAGCTGCCCGCCCTCGCGGACCAGGCCGAACTCCATGACGTACCAGTAGACGTTCAGCAGCGCCTTCATGGCCGGCTCGTCCGCCAGCTTGGATGCCTCGCCGAAGAGCCGGTTCATCCGGGCGAACTCGGGTGCGGCCAGCAGTGCCGCGTGGCCAATCAGCTCGTGGATGATGTCCGGCTCCGGCGTGTACAGCGGCACGCTGTGGTGGCGCATGTACTGGGTGGAGAGGAACACCCCGTCGGCCAGCCGGGACATGAAGACGCGCGGCGTCACCAGCCCCGCCACCGGCACCAGGTTGAAGCCGGAGATGCGGGAGAGCAGCACGTTGACGTCCGCCAACTCCGGGATGCGGTCCGTGGGGAAGGCGAGCGCCGGCCAGTACTGCAGGTACTCCTTGCAGGCGAGCTCCCGGTGCAGCGGTACCAGGTTCTCCAACGCCGTCCGCCACACCCCGTTCTCCACGCCCGTGTAGCCCGCGCGCGGCACCGGCTGCCCCCAGCGCCAGTCCAGCGCCAGCTTGGCAATGCCGTTGCGGCGCGCGCGGTACTCGGCGTCCCGGAAGCCGGGGTGATCCTGGTCCAGCGGGACGATGTCCGATTCGCCCTGCGTGGGAGCGCTGCCGGGAGACGTGTCCATACGAAAAGTGCTCCTACTACGCGCCCCCGGTGCCGTTCCAGCGGCAGCTCACTGCCCCACCACCCACACGTCATCGGCCAGCAGGTGGCCCCAGGGGCCGTCCGCGTCGTCCACGAACACCAGTGCGCCCCGGGCCCCTTCCGG
>VGRA01000039.1 GCA_016875515.1 Deltaproteobacteria bacterium
GAGGGCGGCGTGGTGGTCAACCACGCGGTGCGCCACCACACGCGGTGGGAGCGGCCGGGCGACCGCCGGCTCGCCTCGCAGCTGTTCGCCGGTTTCGGACGGCTGCGGAGGCCGCCTGCGCTCGCCGCCTTCTCGCCCGGGCGCGCCACGCAAGTGCTGCCCGCGGGGCCGGCGGTGGAGGGGGGGGCGCGCCGGCGGGGCGTTGCCGCGAAGTCGACGGGCAAGGTGAAAGCGGCGAAGAAGAAGGGCGGGGCGGGCTCGTCCTCCCTCCGCGCCGCGCCCCGCTGAACATGCCCACGTCCGCTGTCCTGCGCTCCCTGCTGCTCCTTCTTCCCCTGCTGGGCGCCTTCCCGGCGCGGGCGCAACCGGCCGCGCCCGGTGGGGTCCGCGCGCGGCTGCTCGCGGTGGGGGACGTGCTGGTCCACGGGGACATGCTGGCAGGTGCGCGCACCGAGGACGGAGGCCACGACTTCACCGGGCTGCTGGCCGCGGCGCGGCCGTGGGTGGAGTCCGGGGACCTGGCCATTGCCAACCTGGAGGTGACGCTCACCGGGCCGCCGTGGCCTTACGCAGGCTACCCCCGGTTCAACGCGCCCGCGGTGCTGGCGCGCAACCTCCAGGCCCTGGGCTTCGACGCGCTCACCCGCGCCAACAACCACGTGCTGGACTACGGGGCGGAAGGACTGCGCAACACCGCGCAGGCGCTGGACGCGCTGGGCATGCCGCACACGGGCGCGTTCCTCACCCAGCAGGAGCAGGACACGGTGCTGGTGATGGAGCCGAAGCCCGGTCTGCGCGTGGCGCTGCTCTCCTACACCTACGGCACCAACGGCTACCGGCTGCCCGCCCCCCACAGCGTGAACCTGCTGGACGAGACGCGCATCCGGACGGACGTGGCGCGCGCCCGCCACGGGGCGAACGCAGACCTGGTGGTCGTGGCCCTGCACTTCGGCACCGAGTACACGGCCGGCCCCGACGCGGAGCAGCTGCGCTGGACAGCGGTGGCGCGGGACGCTGGGGCGGACGTGGTGCTCGGTAACCACCCGCACGTGGTGCACCGCGCAGAGTTGAAGGAGGGGCGCGCGGTCATCTACAGCCTCGGCAACTTCACCGCGGGGCAGCCG
The DNA here is from genome assembly GCA_016875515.1 of Deltaproteobacteria bacterium. GTDB lineage: Bacteria > Myxococcota > Myxococcia > Myxococcales > Myxococcaceae > VGRA01. Next base: position 1,125 of record VGRA01000039.1, read on the forward strand.
AAGATGGCCACGCGCGAGGGGGTGCTGCTCGTCCTGGACGTGGTGAAGGACGGCCGCGGCGCCCGCGTGGAGGCGCTGGGGTACGTTCCCACCTGGATGCACGACGAGGGCGGCACGCGCCGCCTGGAGTTGCTCGAGCCGCTCGCAGAGCGGGCGGCGAAGGGGGAGTGGGCGGGCTCCGCGGCGGACAAGGCACTGCTGCAGGTGGCGCTGACGGACTTGGCCACGCGCGTGGGCGGCGAGGGCGTGGTGAAGCTGCCGGCCGTGCCGCCGGAGCCGCGCGTGGGGGCACAGCCTGCCGTCTCCCGCGTGTACGTTCCGCGCCCCACGGGGCTGCTGCTGTCAGAGTCCGCGAAGGGCTGGACGCTCGAACTGGACGGGCAGGTCGTCCAGCCGGACGCCTGGGACGAGCACTGGGTGCGGGCGGCCGCGGGCGTGCACCACCTGGTCGCGCGTGCACCGGGGGTGCTGGAGGTGGCGCTGCCGGTGACGGTGAAGGACGGAGCGCTCACGCCGGTGTCCCTGGTGAAGGTGCGCGAGGGGCCGGATGGGCGCTCGGTGCCGCCCACGGCAGGGGTGGGCGAGCTGGAGGTCACTGCCGAGCCCGCCTCGGCGGTGGTGCGCGTGGACGGCTTCCCGGTGGGGCGTGCCCCCAACCGCTTCTACGTGTCCCCCGGTCTGCACGTGGTGCACCTGTCCTGCCCTTGGTGCGAGCCGGTGGAGCGCAGGGTGGTGGTGACGCGCGGGCGGCCCGCGCTGGTGCAGCAGGTGCTGCGCGTGCGGAAGGGGACCCTGCTGGCCCGGGTGGCGCAGCCGGGGACGCGGGTGGCGGTGGACGGGGTGGACCGCGGGGTGGCCTCCCCGGAGGTGGCGGTGGAGCCGCTCACGCCTGGTCTGCACCGCGTGCGCCTCATGCCGCCAGGCGGCACGCCGCACGAGGAGTCCGTCTTCGTGGGCGAGGGCACCCCCACGCGCGTGGTGTTCGACGCGGTGGATCCCGCTCCCGGTGCGGCCCTGCCGGTGACGGTCCGGTTCTCCGAGGCGCACCTCGCCTACTACGCTGTCCCCTCGCACCAGGCCTACGGCCCGGGAAGCTCCGGCGAGTTGTTTGCGCAGATGCGCAAGGCCTCCGAGGTGGCTTGTCACCACTTCCGCATCAAGACGCTCGTGGACAAGACGCCCCTGCACGCCTTCATGCGCCCGGCCGTGGTGGCGAAGCCCCCGTGGAACGGGTTCGTCACCTCGCTGGTGGCCGGCTGCTTCAACTTCTTCCAGATGAACGACATGCGCCCGGACCTGGACTTCCACCTGGTGCAGCGGCTGTACCCGGAGGCGCGCAAGGAGTGCTTCAGCGTGGGCTTCATGCAGCCGTACTGGATGCACACCGTGCTCGGCTGCGAGCGGCTGTCCCTGGTGGACCTGGACTGGCGCATCCATGACGGGCACCAGCAGCTGCTCTCGCGTTTCCGCGAGGGGCGGCTCGCGGAGGGGCCGGGCTTCGACGCGGCGCTCGCCGAGGTGAAGCTGGGGTGGACCGCCCGCTTCGACGGCCAGCCCCCGCTGCCGGAGACGTCTGCCTCGGCGGAGCGGCTGTGCCTGTCCGCGGCCGTGCCCGCCTGCCGCGGGGTGCTGCAGCATTTCCAGGCGAAGGCGGCCTCCGTGAAGTCCGTGGAACTGCAGGTGTCAGCCCTGCACGACGCGACCTACGCGTTCCTGCCCGGCGTGCTGCCGGTGATGTTCTTCTCCAACGCGCTCGAGTCCATCTACACGACGCGGCCGCAGTTCGACGTGCTGGTGGAGAAGGTGTCCCGCGGGCTGCCCCGCGGCGGCAAGGCGGTGATGGTGTACCACGCGGCCGGCCGGCAGCAGTTCGGCGTGTACGAGCTGGAGGCGAAGGGGGACGGCGCCTACCGCCTGACCACGCGCTGCAAGGACGACTACCTCTCCTCGCCCATTAAGGGGCTGAAGGTCATCCCGTACACCACGTGGTTTGAGGAGGTGACGGAGAGCCGTCCCCCCTTCACCCCGTGCAAGGGCCACCCGCTGCTCAAGGGGATGGAGTAGCGCTCGCGGCGTCGCGGGGGAGGATGACGCCGTCGTCCCGGATGAGCGGGGCGGTGGCCGGGAAGTCCTCGCGGGAGAGCCGCTGCACCAGCGGGATGACGGCGCCCGAGGGGTCCGGCTGCGGCTCGCCCTCGCCCACCTGGCGGGCCGGGAGGATGCGTCCCCGCAGGAACGTTCCATCCTCCGCCAGTTCCAGCTCCAGGATGGGGGCAAGGCCATTGGGCCCGGCGAGGTTGAAGTCCCCGTAGGTGGCGAAGTTCCCGAGCGAGTAGGCCACCAACCTGCCGCGGTACACCTCCAGCGCGCGCGGCACGTGCGGCCCGTGGCCGATGACCGCCGCCGCCCCCGCGTCCACCACCCGCCTTGCAAAGCGGCGCAGGTCCCCGCGGTCCTCGCCGAGGAACATCTCCCGGCCTTCCGGGACGTGGAGCGCCCTGGCCCCTTCCGCGCCGCCGTGGAAGGACACCAGCACCAGGTCGTGCGCCGCCTTCGCCTTTCGGACCAGGGCCTCGGCGGCGTCGTGGTCGTTGAGATCATTGGTGGCGGAGGAGTTGTAGAAGGCCACCACCGCCACCTTCAGCCCGTTGCGCTCGAGGGAGGCGATGCTGCCGGGAGGCCCGCTCCAGCGGATGCCCAACGTGTCCAGCGTGGACTCGGTGGTGCGGCGGCAGGACTCGCCGTAGTCGCCGGCGTGGTTGTTGGCGGTGCTGGCCACGTCCACGCCCGCGTCCGCCAGGTACTGGCCGTAGCGGGTGGGGGTGCGGAAGGCGTAGCAGGTGCGCTTGCGCGGCTTCTTCCGCTTCTTGCCGTGGCCCGGGCACTTGGTGGACTGGCCGGTGTCACACAGCGGCCCCTCCAGGTTGATGAAGGTGAGGTCCGCGTCCCGCAGCAGGGGTGCCACCGGCGCCAGCAGGCGGGCGCCGTCCTCCGGGGGCAGCTGCGGCTCGGGCACCTCGCTGCCCAGGTTGACGTCCCCCACGGCGCGGATGCGCAGGGTGCGCGGGGCGGGCGCCTTGGGGGGCGCCTCGGGCGCCGCGGCGGCAGCCGCCGTGCCCGCGTCCGGCGGGCGCTCTGCAGCGGAAGGGGACAGGGGGGCAGCGGCGAGCGCGAGCAGCAGCGGGAGCGGGGGGAGGGGCATGGCGACCGCGGAGTATCTCCCGGCCGCGCGCGGATGTGGTGGAGTCCGTGGGTTTCCATGGCCTACCGCGCGCTCGCCGCCCTCCTCGCCCTGCTGGCGCCACCGGTGTTCGCCGCGCCTCCCGTTGCGCCCTGCGAGGCGGCCCCGGAGGGCATGGCATGCGTGGCGGGTGGGACGTTCTTGCGGGGCAGCCCGGCCCCGCACGCCTGCCCCCAGCCCGAGAACGCGGGGACGCAGGCCCGCCGCCCCAACCACCTGCCAGAGGGGGAGGTGTGGGTGCAGACCTTCTTCATGGACAAGACCGAGGTGACGTTCGGCGCGTACCAGGCGTGCGTGGCGGCCGGGCGCTGCAAGCCGGCCCGGCCCGCCTACAACGACTTCAGCCGCCCGCTGCAGCCCATGGTGGGGCTGACGTGGTACCTCGCCCGGGACTACTGCCGCGCCGTGGGCAAGCGGCTGCCGTCCGAGGCGCAGTGGGAGCGGGCCGCGCGCGGCCCGGACACCACCGACTACCCGTGGGGGAACGGGCCGCCCACCTGCGCGCGCGCGGTGCTGATGGACGCGGCGGGGCGCGCCTGCGGGACGCCCAAGGCCCCGCCCTCGCCGGACAAGGGCCGGACGTGGGAGGTGGGGCAGAGGGCTGCGGGCCACTTCGGGCTGTTCGACATGGCGGGCAACGCCGAGGAGTACGTCAACGACTGGTACGCCCCCAGCTACGCCGCCTGCGGAAAGGACTGCGCGGGGGAGGAGCCAGCCGGCCCCTGCGGCGGGAAGGACCGCTGCCCCGGCTTCGGCCGGAAGGTGGTGCGCGGCGGCTCCTGGTACTGGCCGGGCGGCTGCGTCAGCGGGTACCACCGGCGCCACCACGTGCCGGACAACAGGCCGCAGTACCACCACTTCGGCTTCCGCTGCGCGGCCACGCTGGAGGAGGGGCGTGCGCTGCTGAACGCCGCGGGGCGGCACGCGCCGTGAGAGGCGCGGGCGGCTTGCTTTCCTGCCTTCGCGTGCCATGAACCTTCCCCACGCATGGGCACGCCGCTGACAGCGCTCGTGGTGGCCGCCGTGCTGACCTCCTCGACGGTGGAGGAGACCGCCGAGGCGTGGATGCGCGTGCTGCCGCCGGAGGCGCTCGCCGCCCAGCAGGTGCTGGCCACCGGGCGCAACGTGCCCGGCGCGCCGGCCCCGGGGGGCGTGCTGCTGTTCGGCCCGGTGCTGCGGGACACCTCCGCGCTGCAGGCGTGGCTCTCCGGCGTTCAGGGGCGCGCGCAGGTGCCGCTGCTCGTGGCGGTGGACATGGAAGGTGGGCGGGTGAACCGGCTCCGCCACCTGCCCGGGTTGCAGCAGATGCCCAGCGGGGCGGAGTTCGGCCGCATGTCCCCGGCCGAGGTGGGAGCCTGGGGGCACAAGGTGGGCCGGGCCATGGCGGGGCTGGGGCTCAACTGCAACCTTGCCCCGGTGCTGGACCTGGCGGACAGCGGGTGGATGGCGGCCACGGGCCGCTCGCTCGGGGTGGACCCGGACGAGGTGGCGGCGCGGACGCGTGCCTTCGCGGAGGGGCTGTGGGCCGAGGGGATAATTCCCATTGGGAAGCACTTCCCCGGTTACGGAGAGGCGGCGGGCAACTCGGACTACCAGCGGCTGGTGGTGCAGCGGCCGACCGGCGAGTTCGACCGGCACGTGCGGCCGTTCGCGCGGGTGGGGGCGCTGCTCGGGGGCGTGATGCTCGCAAACCTGGGCTATGCCTTCTACGACGGCGTGCCTGCCGTCTTCTCCGAGCCGCTGGTGTCCCTGGCCCACGAGCAGGGCTGGCTGACGGTGACGGACGACCTGGCCGCCCCGCCGCTCCGCAAGCTGGTGCCCGGCGGGACGCTGCGGGACGTGGCGCGCCGCGCCTCCCGGGCCGGGAATGACTTGCTGCTCGTCTCCGGCAGCGAGGGGGTGCTGGAGGAGGTGGCCGCCGTGCTGCGGGAGGAGCTCACGATGCCGGAGGGGCGCGCCCGCATCGAGGCGTCCGCCCGCCGTGTCCTGCGGCTCAAGGCCCGTGCGGGGTTGCTCCCGCCGCTGCCGCCCGGGGTGGTGCCGCGCGCGGCGGGACAGTGGGGCGTGGAACGCCCTTGCAGCACGGGGGCCTCGGAGTAGCTCAGCCCAGCTGCCCGTCGAGCAGTTGCACCGCCGCCAGCGCCACCAGGGCGGCCGTCTCGGTCCGCAGCACGCGCCGGCCGGCGGTGACGGCCACGCCCCCGCGCGCCAGCGCCGCCTCCACCTCTGCCCGGGCGAGTCCGCCCTCCGGCCCCACCAGCAGCGCCACCGGCTGGCCGGGTTCAAGTGCGCGGACGGCCTCGGAGAGGGAGGGGGCGCGGGCCTGCTCGTCCAGCACCAGCAGCGCGCAGTGTGTTGGCAACGAGGCCAGCGCCGCGGGGAGCCGGGCCGGGGCGTGCACCCTGGGAACGTCGGCGCGGCCACACTGCCGCGCCGCCTCCTCCGCGATGGCCTGCCACCGTTGGACCTTCTTGCCGCCGCGGTCCTCGTCCAGCTTCACCACGCAGCGTTCGAGCGCCGCGGGGAGGAAGTCCGTGGCGCCCAGTTCGGTACCCTTCTGCACCACCCACTCGAATTTGTCCGCCTTGGGCAGCCCCTGCAGGAGCCAGAGCGCGCGCGGGGGCGCGGAGAGCTCGGCGGGCCCCAGCGAGAGGACTGCGGCGCCCTCGTCCACGCGCTCCACCCGGGCGGGGAACTCGCGCCCCTCGCCGTCGAAGACGCGGAGCGCGTCCCCCGCGCCCAGGCGCAGCACGCGCGCGAGGTAGTGGAAGCGGTCCCCTTCAATGGTGGCCTGCCCCGCGCGCGCGCCGGGCAGCAGCAGCCGGACGCTCACCGCTGGAGTTCCAGGCGGATCCACTCGTTGTGGACCTTCTCGCCCGCGGGCTTCAGCCCCTGCTTCTCGTAGGCGGCCATCACCTCGTCCCGTTGGTGCACCAGCACCCCCGCGAGCACGAGCCGGTCCTTCACCTTCGGCGCGATGAGCGGCGCCAGCTCCACCAGCGTGTTGGCCAGGATATTGGCGAGCACCAGGTCGAACGTGCCCTGCACGTGGCGCAGCGTCTTCGTGGAGAGCTCGATGTCCGGCGTGGCGTTGACCTCCAGGTTCTCCCTTGCCAGTTCCACGGAGGTGACGTCGTTGTCCAGCCCCACCACGCGGGTGGCGCCCAGCTTCTTCGCGGCAATGGCCAGCACCGCGGTGCCGGTGCCCACGTCCAGCACGCTCGCCCCGGGGTGCGCGCCCATGTACGTGTCCACCGCCTCCAGGCACAGCGAGGTGGTGGGGTGGTCCCCGGTGCCGAAGGCCATCTTCGGTTCGATGGTGAGCTTCACCTTGTCCGCGGGGGCCTTGTCCGTGTCCCACGGCGGGCCGACCCAGAGGCGCCCCACCTGCACGCACTTGATGAGCGAGCGCCAGCTGGTGCTCCAGTCCTGCGGCTCCAGCCGGTCCACCTGCGTCCGTGCGCCGGTGAACTCTCCGGCGACCATCCCTGCGGCGCCCTCCGCCTCCTCCTGCGTGGCGAACCAGCCCACCACGATGGCCTCCCCCGCAGCGGGGCCGCGGACGCCGGGCATGGGCGGGGCCTCGCGATCACGGATTTCCAGCCCGGACGCGCCCGCGTCGTACAGCGCCGTCTCCAGCGCCTCCTTCGAGTCTTCCGGCAAGTCCACCGTGAGAGAGAACCAGGTGTCGGACATGGCGTGCGCGTCTTAACGCCTCGGGCGCTGGGTGTCGAAGCGGGCGCGCCGCGGCCTGCTACGCTCCAAAGCCCGTGAGACGCCTCCTCCCGCTGTTGCCCCTGCTGTCTGCCTGCGCCGGACCTGCCGCGGAGGACGCCGCGGTGTGCCAGGACCTGGTCACCCGCCTGTGCAGCCAGCCCGTCTGCGAGGCGGTCACCCAGACGCTCAGCCCCGGGGAGGCCTGCCGCGAGGCGCTGCTGTCGCGCACCGGCTGCGGCGACGAGGCCTTCGCCTTCTCCAGCCCCTCGCGCGGCCGCTTCCTCGAGTGCCGTGTGCCGCTGCTCCGGCTCTCGGACCGGGTGGACGTGGCGCCGCGGTGCGAGGACGTGTCGGAGGCCTTCGCCAGCTGCCCGGACCTGGTGGCGTTCTTGAAGGGGGGGGCGCCGTGAGGTGGCCGTTCGCGGGGCTTCTCTGTGCGCTGGGCTGCGTGCAGGTGCAGGAGGAGGTGCGGGTGGAGCGCGGCCCCGTGCTCCGCACCTGGGAGCAACAGGTGCGGCTGGGGCGCCCGCAGCTTTCTGCCGATGCGACGGCGGCGCTCCGGGACGGCTCGCCGGGTGCGTGGCTGCGGCCGCTGAAGTCCGACACCTGCCGCGAAGAGCGGCTCGAGCAACACGCGGAGGAGCGCACGGTGGAGCGGAGCGCGCGCGGCACCGGCCCTGCGCTGGCGCTCGGCAGTGTGGGGACGCTGGCGGGCGTGGGGCTGCTCCTGGGGGCGCAGGTCGCCTCGGACGCGCCCAACCGGGACATCCTGGACGCGGAGGGGCGTTACGGTGCCTCGCCGCGGCAGCTGGCACATGGCTGGGGGTGGGGCGCGCTGGCGGTGGGCGTGCCCGCCGCGGTGGTGGCGTGGCTGGGTCACCAGCAATCCGGCACCACCACGCAGAGCACCGTGCAGGAGGTGGTGACGTCCGCGCGGGAGCAGGCCTGTCACCCGGCCCAGGTGCACGGGCTCGTGCGGGTGGAGCTGGGCGCTGGGGGCTTCGAGCGGCGGACGGAGGCGGGGGCGCTGTGGCTGTCCGGTGCCGAGGTGGCCGCGGCGGCGGACGGCACGGTGCTGCTCGACGGACAGGCCGTGCCGCTCACGCAGCAGGCCGAGGACGTGCTCGCGGACGTGCGCGCGTGCCAGGTGGTGTTGCCGGTGCCCTCGGCAGATGGGCTCGGCGGCCTCTCGGCGGCGCAGCTGGACACCCGGCGGCAGCTGGCGGCTGCCTGTGCGCGGCGGCTGCCGGAGGGCGGCGCGGCCGAGCAGGCCTACGCGGGGGCGCTTTCGGCCGCGCTGGAGGTGGGGCGCCGGGTCCGTCCGCCGGATGGGCCGGCGCTGCAGTCTTTCGAGGATGTGGGGCTGGCCTACGCCCCCACGCTGCTCGCCGCAGAGGGGACGGCGGACGCGCTCGCGCTGTCTCGCGGGGACATTCCGCCCGGGCAGCCGGTTCGGCTGCTCGGCCAGGTGGGGGTGCGCGGCACGGTGGACCTGGTGGAGGTGGTGCGGCCCGAGGGCGCCGTGTGGGTGATGCTGCGCGGGCGACCCCCGGGGCCGGAGGAGCAGCTGGTGCTCGGCGGCGAGGTGCGAAGGCGCGACACGTGGGAGGCGGTGACGGTGTCGCTCGGCGAGCTCCAGGTGGACGCGGTGGTGCCGCCGTGGGCGGGGTGGGCACAGCCGCTCCAGCCCGGCGCAGACGTGGAGCTCATCGCCCAGCGCGCGGCGGCCTACGCGCGGGACGGGACACCGGTGCTGCTGCTGGAGGCGCTGGGGGCGCGCTCACGCTGACGGTGGCTGCAACCCCGCCACGCCCGGCCCTACCGCGCCGAGCGCCGCCTGGTCGAATCGGAGGAGGTCCTCCGCTACCGCCCGGGCGTCGTCCGCCGTCACGGAGAGCACCTGCTCGGAGAAGGCGTGCACGTCCTCCAGCGGCAGCCCGTATGCCGCCTCCAACGCCAGCAGCCCGGCGCGGGCGCCGTTGCGCTGCAGGCCGATTTCGTGCGTGCCGATGATGTGGAGCCGCGCCCGGTCCAGCTCGGCCTCGGGGATGCGCTCATCGCGCACCCGGCGCAACTCCTCGCGGATGCCGGCGAGCGCCTCGGGCACCTTCTCCGGGCTGGTTCCCACGTAGACGGCGAAGAAGCCCGGGTCCAGGCCCTCCACGCTGTAGCTGGAGAGGCTGTACGCGAGCGACTTCTTGTCTCGCAGCTCCACGAACAGCCGGCCGCCCTGGCCGGACAGCACGGTGGAGAGCACCTCCAGCGCGCGGCGGCGGGGATCCCTCAGGGTGACGCCGCGGAAGCCGTAGACCAGGTGCACCTGTGCGCGCTGCAGTTCGCGCACGTTCACGCGCGGGGCGGCAGGGCGCGGCTCGTCCGCGACGGTGGGCTCGGCGCCCCCAGCGGCGGAGGGCGCCTTCCCCAGGTGCGTCTCCGCCAGCCGCACCACCTCGTCCACGTCCACGTCCCCCACCACGGCCAGCGTCAGCCGCTGCGGCGTCATCAGCCGGGCGTGGTGCGCTGCCAGTTGCTCGCGGGTGAGCGCGCGCACGGAGGCCTCCTCGCCGCCCACCTGCATCCGGTACGGGTGGCGCTGGAAGAGCGCCTGGTGGAAGAGGTGGAAGGCCAGGCCCGAGGGCTTGTCCTCCCGGGTGGAGATGTCCTGCAGCACCAGCTTCCGCTCGCGCTCCAGCTCCGCCGGGAGCAGGGCGGGGCGCAGCAGCGTGTCGGCGAACAGCTCGAGCGCGCGGCCCAGGTGGCGCGAGAGGAACTCTGCCCGCAGCGACAGGGAGTTGCGCCCCGCGGCAGCGGAGAGCGAGCCTGCCATGTCGTCCAACAGGTGGGACACCTGCTCCGGCTCCAGCGAGGGCGTGCCGCGGGGCAGGGTGCGGGCGAGCAGGTGGTGCAGCCCGCACGTTGCTTCCGTCTCGTGGCGCGTGCCGCCGACGAAGGCGCCCCGGAGCGCTGCCAGCGGGATGCCCGGCTCGGGGCGCACCAGCAGCCGCGTGCCGCAGGACAGGCGGACGTCCACGTCCCGCGCGCCGGGCTTCGCGCCGGTGCTGCGCAGCCCGTCGTGCGCGGGCGGGAGCCGCCGGGCGGGGACGGTCACGGGCTGGGGGTTCTCCGCCCGCTGCAGCGCCGCGTGGGCGTCTGCCTCGGTGAATGCCGTGCCGTTGGGGAGCAGCGCGGTGAGGCTGGCCACGCGCACGTCCAGCCAGCGGCTCGCCACGTCCCGCAGGTGCTCGGGGGTGAGGGCCGCCACGTCCGCCCGGTACTTCGCCTCAGCTTCCAGCCCGCCCGCGCCGGAGGCATGGTAGCCGAGCTTCTCTGCCAGCCCCTGCACCGTCTCGCGCTGGTAGATGCCCTCCGCCTCCACCAGGGCCTTCACCGTCTCCAGCTCCGCGGCGTCCAGCAGCTCTTCCCGCGCCTGCAGCAGCAGCGCGAGCGACACGTCCAGCGCCTCGGCCAGCTTCTCCGGCTGCAACGTGAGGGTGAGGGTGAACAGCCCCGGGTCTTTCGGGGTGTAGGCGGAGCAGTGGACGCCGCGCACCAGCTGGCGGCGCCGCTTCACCTCCAGCGACATCCGCGAGCTGTCCCCTTGGCCCACCAGCATGGCCAGCACGTCCAGCGCGGGCACGTCGGGGTGATCGGACGCGCAGAGTGGGAAGGAGACGTGGACGATGGCCTCCTTCGCGTCGTCCTGGCGCAGGTGGACGCGCCGCCCCGCGCGCGGCGGCTCCACGGGGCGCGGCGGGTGCGGCACCCGCGG
>VGRA01000040.1 GCA_016875515.1 Deltaproteobacteria bacterium
CAGGCGCGCGAGCAGTTCGTCGCAACGGGGCGAAGGCTGGAGCAGCAGCTCGCCGGCCACTCGCCGCTGCCCGGCCAGGGCGCCGCGCTGGATGCAGAGTTTGCCGCCATCCGGGACCTGGCACATGACATAAAGCAGGCGGATGACCTAATCCGTCAGATTGCTGGCGCGAGCCAAAAGGTGGTGAGCGCGTGGCTGACGGCGCTCCGCCCGCCGGCCCGCGGCTACGACCGGCACGGCGCCCGGCCGCAGGGCGCCCTCAGCACGGTGTCCACGAGGTTCTAAGCCATGGCCGACCTGTTCAGCCTGCTTGGCAACGCCTCTACCAGCCTCGCCGCCCAGCGGGGGCTGTCCCAGACGGCCAGCAACAACCTGCAGAACGTCAACACCCCCGGCTACGCGCGGCAGCGCGCGGAGCTGGCGGCGGTGCTCCCGGGGGAGCGCGTGGGCGGCGCCTTCCTGGGCCAGGGGGCGCTGCTGGCAGGGGTGACGCAGGCGCGGGACCGGTTCCTCGAGGCACAGGTGCCGGCCAACCTTTCGGCCGCGGCGCGGTACCGGGCGCAGGCAGACGCGGTCTCCGCGCTGGCCGCGTTCAACCTGGAGCAGCCGGGCGGCCCCGCCGCGGCGCTCAACAGCTACTTCGGCGCCATGCGCGTGCTGTCCCAGAACCCCTCCGACGTGGGGCTCCGCCAGGCGGCGGTGAACGCGGCGCAGGGGGTGGGCATCGCGTTCAACTCGGCCTCCCAGCAGATCTCCTCCGCGCGCTCCGCCGTGGACGAGCGGCTCAAGGGGGACGTGCAGACCATCAACCAGCTGTCGCATCGGCTGGCAGACCTCAACAAGCAGGTCCGCCAGGCGCGAACGGACGGCGCCAGCCCCAATGATCTGCTGGACGCCCGCCAGCGCGTGCAGGACCAGCTGGTGGAGATGGCGGGGGCGGTGCCGGTGCCGGCGGCCAATGGGGACGTGGGGCTCGCGCTCGGGTCCGGCTTGGCCCTGGTGACCGGGGACCAGCCGGCCACGCTGTCCTTCCTGGCCAACCCCTCCAACAACGGCCTGCTGGACGTCCGCATCACCCCGGCCGGCGGCGCCAACTCCCGCGCCATCGGCGCCACGGTGCTGGGCGGCACCCTGGGCGGGCTGCTCGAGGCCCGCGATGGGACGCTGAAGAAGGCGCTGGACGGGCTGGACACCCTGGCCTTCGACTTCGCCTCGGCGACGAACGCGGCGCACCAGCCCGGCGTGGCGCTGGACGGAAGTTCGGGGGCAGACCTCTTCAACCCGGGGGCCTCGTCCGCGGGCGCCGCGGCGCGGCTGGCCGTCAACGGCGCCATCGTGGCGGACGTGAAGCTGCTCCAGGCGTCCGACGCCGCGGGCTCCCTGCCCGGCAACAACAAGGCGCTGCTCAGCGTGCTGGCGGTGGCGGACCAGTCCCTCTCCAACGGGCAGCCGGTGCTCACGGGGATGTCGCAGCTGACCTCCTCGTTCGGGGCCAACGCGGCATCCGCGCAGGGGCTGGCCGAGCACCACGCGTCGCTCAAGGCGCACTTGGAGGGACTGCGGGAAGCCACCTCCGGCGTGTCCATTGACGAGGAAATGGTCCACCTCTCCCGGGCGCAGCGCGCGTTCGAGGCGGTGAGCAAGGTCATCCAGACCGCGGACCAGATGCTGGAAACACTGATGAAGCTGAAGTGAGCGGGGGCTGCCCATGCGCGTGACGGACCGGATGACTTTTGAAGGGGCGCAGACGCGGACGGCCCGCTCGCGCGAGGCGCTCGAGCGGGCGAACGCGGAGATTGCGAGCGGCGTGCGCGTGGACACCCCGTGGAGCGACCCGGGGGCGGCCGGCTTCATCCTGTCCCAGACGGGCAACCTCGAGCGGCTGGCGGCAACCCGTAAGACGACCGAGCAGGCGGTCCTGGAGCTGGAGGCGGCGGACACCGCGCTCGCCACCATGGGAGACGTGCTGTCCCGGGCGCGGGAGCTGGCCACGCAGCTGAGCAACCCCAGCTATAACGGCTCGCAACGCTCTGCCGCGGCGCAGGAGGTCCGAGGGATCGTCCAGTCGCTCCTCGCGCAAGCGAACGTGAAGTTCAACAACCGGTTCCTCTTTGGCGGTGACAGGGACGGCTCCGCCCCGTTCGACGCCAACGGCAACTACCTCGGCGACACGGCCGTGCGGCAGATTGAAATCGCCCCAGGCATCTTCCAGGACGTCTCCGTCCGGTCGGACGTGGCCTTGAAGGGCGCCGGCGGCGGCGTGGACGTGCTGGGCGAGGTGGAGTCGCTCGCTGTAGCGCTGGAAACCAACGACGTGGCGGGCGTGCGGGCCACGCTGACCGGGCTGGAGGCCGGGGTGTCCCAGGTGGCGTCCGCCCGGGTGCAGAGCGGCACCATTGTGAACGTGCTGGAGACGGTGGGAGCCGCGGCCATGGCCACCTCCACGTCCCTGGCTGCAGCCCGCTCCAAGATCCAAGAAACGGACCTGGTGGATGCCGGGACGCGGATGGCCCTGGCGCAGCGGTCACTGGAAGCAACGCTCCAGTCTTCTGCACAAAGTTTCCGGCTGACCCTGCTATCGTACCTGCGGTGATCAGCGGTCCGACAGCAGGCACGCAACGGCGAGCCGGGGGAGACGCCGCGCGCGGACTGCGTGCGCTGTGGCGTTGGCGCGCCCGGGACGTGCTCTCCACGCTGCCTGCAGGCCCCGAGCGGGACCGCCTGCGGTCCGTGCCGCTGCTGTTCCACTGCGTCTTCCCGGACGTCGCGCTGCAGGAACCGCCGGGAGTGTCGGACTTCCAGCCGCGGGGCGCGGTGCGGCGTGTCTCGCGCCTGTTCGGCGTCCAGCGCCCCACGGGGGTGCAGAACGCACGGCCGCTCGTGTCCGCGCTGTTCGTGGAGCGCCCGGCCCGCCCCGGTGGCCCCTACCCGTTGGTGGTCCTCATGGCCCCCGGGACGTCCGGGGCCCATGCCGCGGCGGTGGGGCGCACCTGCGCTTCAGTGGAGGTGCTGGCGAAGCGCCAGGGGCTGGGGCTCCAGTTCACGGTGGTGCCTGCCACGGAGCAGGCTCAAGCGGGCTGCCTGCCGGCGCTCGCGGTGTTCGGCGGGCTGCTCGGGGGCTCCCCCCCGAGCGATGCGCTCTCGCTCGCGCTCGGCCCCGGGATGCTGCCGCCCGAGGCGTTGCCGGCGCTGCTGTCCCGGGGGGCGGAGCCGTTCGAGGCGCTCGCCCTGCTGTGCGCCGCCGGGGTGCCCATTCCCTCGGGGCGCGCGCTCGTGGAACTGGCACGGACGGCCCCGGGCTTGGTGCTGTCCCCCGCCGCCGCGGCCGTGGCCATGGCCAGCCGCTCTGGCGAGACGCGCGACATCCTCTTCCCGCTGCTCGCCCGGCGCGCTTCCACCCTCCGGACGAGGCAGTGGGCGGGCCGGGTGGTGCCGAAGGTCACCGATGACCTGCTGGTGCTGGAGCGCAAGCTGCTGCTCCACTCCGCCCGCGCCATCTCCCGAACCACGGGCCCCTTGCGCGCCGCCCTGCGCCGGGCCTGGGCCTCCTTTGCGGGAGGCGTGGGCCTGCCCGCAGGCGCTCCCCCGGTGGGGCCGCTGCTGCTGACATTCGACCGAGGCCTGTTCAGCCTGAGCCGAGGCCGCGGGGGCCAGGTCATCTCGCGCGGCAAGGCGCGGGCGCACGCCCAGCTTCGGGGGGCGTTGCTCGGACATCCCGCGCCCGAGGTGCCGGGGCTGGCGCACATCCTCAAGTGGGTGGCAGAGCCCGTGCCCTCCGCGCGCCTGCTGTACCTGGTGGCCGACACGGTGGAACTGCCCCAGGTGGTGCGCGTGCATGTCCGGCCCGGGGCGAGGCCCTCCTGTCGGGTGCTGGGGATGCGCGAGGCCATCCTCTCCGTGCTGCAGGCCCAGGCGGGCCGCCGCCCGGTGGACATCCGCCCCATCTCCGCGGAGCTGGCCCCGGTGGCCGACCGGCTGCTGCGCCTGGCCCGGCTGCCCCAGGTGCCGGGGGCGCAGAGCGCGGTGCAGGTGGAGGGGCGCGTCATCGTCGGGACCGCGGGCAGCCTGCGCCAGTACGCGCTGGCCCGCTACGCGCTCCGCCCGCGGCGCTACGTCACGGACGCGGAGTCCTGGGAGCTGAACGGCAGCCGTTTTCCGGGCACGCTCGAGCGCTGCCAGAAGGCGGGCGCCTCCACCATCACCTGCTTCGGGCTGGGGATGACGGACCGCCGCAGCGCCCTGCTGGTGTACGGCGACAGCCAGGGGACGCGCTTCTCCGAGTCCATCCCGTTGGAGCAGGTGGAGGGACGGCTGGAGGAGGCGCAGTCGCTCCTTCGCGCCCAGCCGCAGCCGCAACTGCTCAACATCCAGCTGGAGGACGAGCTGCTCGCCCGGGTGGAGCGCCTGTCCCGGGAGCACCTCCACCCCGTCCAAGTGAAGCTGAAGGGCCGGGACGGCCGCTTCACCGCGGAGGTGCGGGGGGAGACCTTCGGCCATGGCTGTGAGTGGGGGTGGGACGCGGCCCAACAGACGCTGTTGTCCTACACGCCCGTTGGGCGGCAGCTGCTGATCGCCTTCCCCGAGCTCGACGTGACGGTGGGTGGGGAGCAGGTGGGCGGGCTGAAGCGGCTGTACGTTCGCAGCGCCGCCTGGCGCCGGCTGACTTTCTGGATGAACCGCAACGGGACGCCTTAATGCCCACGCGGGCCGTGTCGAAGACGGTTGCGTAGGCGGACATGACGTCGGCCTCGCACCCAGGAGCTTCACCATGGCATTTAGCATCCGCACCAACGCTGCCTCGTTGAACGCGCAGAAGAACCTCTTTAACAACACCCTCCAGCTGGAAAAGGCAATGTCCAGCCTGTCCTCTGGGATGCGGATCACCAAGGCCTCGGACGACGCGGCCGGCCTCGGTGTCAGCGTAGGCCTGGAAGCGCAGATCCGCAGCTACCAGCAGGCGGGCCGCAACGCGCAGGACGGCCTCTCCATGGTGCAGACGGCCGAAGGTGCGATGAACGAGGTCTCCAACATCCTGGTGCGCATGCGGGAAATCGCCACGGAGTCCGCGTCTGACGCCCTGACGACCTCGCAGCGCGAGTTCCTTGACTTGGAGAAGGTGCAGCTGAACTCCGAGCTGGACCGCCTGTCCGGGCAGATCCAGTTCAACGGGAAGAACCTGCTGGACGGCTCGGCCGCCACCCTGACCTTCCAGGTGGGCGCGCAGACCACGGACACCATCACCGTGGACTTCACCAACGTGAAGGTTTCCTCCAGCTCCCTGCAGCTCTCCACGGACATCAAGAGCCTGACCAACGCGCAGGGCGCCATCGGTGAGATCGACAATGCCATCCAGGAGGTCTCGCAGTTCCGCGCGACGCTCGGCGCCAAGGCCAACCGGTTCACCACGGCGGTGAACACCATTGGCAACGCGGTGGAGAGCCTCTCGTCCGCCAACAGCCGGGTGCGTGACGCTGACATCGCCGAGGAGTCCGCCCGGATGGCCCGCGCGCAGGTGTTGCAGCAGGCCGCGGTGAGCGTGACGGCCCAGGCCAACCAGCAGCCGCAGCTGGCCCTGAAGCTGCTCGGGTAAAGCGGGCGGATAGCAAGGTCGGTTAGACTCCGGGCGGCGTCGAGCAGGGTATTGCTCCTCGCCGCCTAGATTTTTTTGAGGGGTGAGCCATGGCACTCGACGTCACATTCCGGGCATCCGGGACCTCACTGGCCTCCGGGCTGGACACCGCGAAGCTGCTGACCGCCCTGACGGAACTCGAGTCGCAGCCGGTCAAGAGGATAGAGACGAAGCAGGCGGGCATCCGGGCCCAACTCTCCCAGCTGGGAGAGGTCACCTCCCGGCTCCAGGCGTTCCAGTCCGCCACCTCCTCGCTGTCCACCGGCGGAGTTCGTGCCGCCTCTGTCTCCTCGTCCAACACCAGCTTCTCCGCCACGCCGGGGACCGGCGCCGCCGAGGGGCGGTACAACGTGGAGGTACAGTCCCTGGCCTCCGCGGCCAAGGCGCGCAGCAGCGCCTTTACGGCGGAGACCTCCCCGGTAACGGGCGGGACGCTGCAGCTCCAGGTGGGAGCAGGAAGCTGGACCGTGGACATCTCGGACGGCGCCACGCTGACCTCGGTGGCCGCGTCCATCAACGCCTCAGGCGCGCCGGTCAACGCCGCGGTGTTGAACGACGGACTTCGCAGCTACCTCTCCATCTCCGCAAAGAACACGGGCTTCGATCCCACGCTTGGAGCGGCCAGTGCGTTGCAGCTGACGGAGACCTCCACGGGAACGGTGGGCCAGCCGCTGGGGGTGGTGGTGACGCAGGCGGCGCAGAACGCCGTGTTCGACGTCGACGGGCTGTCCTTTGAGCGCCAGGCCAACAGCGTCTCCGACGCCATCCCCGGGATGACGCTGGACCTCAAGTCCGTTGGCGCGGCGGAGGAGCTGGTGGTGGGGCGGGACATTGTGGCATCCCGCAAGAACGTCCAAACCTTCGCCGATGGCTACAACAAGCTGGTTGCCTACCTGCAGGCGCAGTTGAACCTGGGCCAGACGGCGGACCGGAACACCTCCCTGGCGGGAAATTCCGCCGTGCGCTCGCTGAAGGCGGCCGTGCAGAAGCTGACGAGCACGGCCGTGGACGGGCTGGGCGGGATCAGGACGCTGGCGGACGTTGGACTGAGGACGGCCAAGGACGGGTCGCTCTCCGTTGACAACGCGGTGTTCCAGCGCGCCATGAACTCGGACCCGGAGGCGGTGGACCGCGTCTTCTCCGAGGAAGGGGTGGGCATCGGGGCGCTGGTGAAGGAGATCGCGGACAGCAACCTGCAGTCTGCGGATGGCATCCTCTCCTCGCAGGTGACGGGGCTCAACGCGCGGCTGCGGGCGTTGGATACCCAGCGGACGCAGGCGCAGCAGCGGGTGGAGCGGTTCAGGGCCGGCCTCATCGCCAAGTTCTCGGCGATGGAGCAGGTGATCAGTGGTCTGAAGCAATCCGGCAGCTACCTCACGGCGCTCAGCAACGCGCAGGCGGCGAACAAGTGATGAACGCGGCACTCCGTTACGGCCAGATGCAAAACCAGACCTCCTCCCGGGAGCGGCTGATGGTGCTGCTCTTCCAAGCGGCCCTCCGGCACATGCGCAACGGCGCGGTGGCGCTGGAGCAGTCCCGGAAGGCGGAGGCGATCGCGGTGCTCAACAAGGCGAACGACATCGTCCTGGAGTTGCACGCCACCCTGGACGCCCGCGCGGCCCCACAGTTGGCTGAGCAGCTGGGGGAGATCTACCGCTTCGTCGCCTCCCGGCTGCTCTCAGGCATCATGCGCGCGGACGCGCGGTTGGTGCGCGAGGCGGAGCGGGCCTTTGCGCCGCTCGTGGACGCGTTCGAGCAGGCCGAGTTGCAGGCACGCGCCAGCGGACGGCCGTGACGGGCACCGCCCCCTACCTGGTGGTGCTCGAGTCCCTCGTGCAGGCGCTCGAGGCCGGAGACGAGGCAGCGGCCACTGCCTACGGCGCGGCCCTGTCGAAGCTGGTGGAGACGTGCCCCCCCCTGACCCCGGACGTGCTCGCTCAGGCGGTGGCGCTGCAGGCGAAGGCGGAGTTCCTGGCCTCGCGCAGGCTGGAGCAGGCGGCGCAGGAGCTCGAGCTGGGCTCCACCGCGGCACGCGCGGCGCGCGTCTACGGCAACCAGCGCTGAGGCCTGCCTGGCCGACTCAGCGGGCGCGGGACTGCGCCGCCGCCCACCGTGCCAGCTTGCGCTCCAGCACCGCGAGCGGCAGCTGCCCGTCCTCCAGCATGGCGGCGTGAAACGCCTTCACGTCGAACCGCTCGCCGAGCCGCGCTTGCAGGCGCGCCCTCGCCGCCGACATCCGCAGCTGGCCCACCTTGTACCCGAGCGCCTGCCCGGGCCAGACCATGTACCGCTCCACCTCCGCCATGGCGTCGGACTCGGCGAGCGAGGAGTTGTCCAGCATGTACCGGATGGCCTGCTCCCGGCTCCAGCCGAAGGCGTGCAGCCCGGTGTCCACCACCAGCCGCATGGCGCGCAGCTGCTCGTCGTTCAGCCGGCCGTAGTAGTCCATGGGCTGCTGGAAAAGTCCCAGCTCCTTGCCGAGCGACTCGGCGTACAGCGCCCACCCCTCCGAGAAGGCGGTGTACCCACCGAACCGGCGGAAGCGCGGCAGTTCCAGCTCCTGCTGCAGCGCAATCTGGAAGTGGTGGCCGGGCGCGGCCTCGTGCAGGGACAGCGTCTCCAGCCCGTAGCGGGGCTGGGCCTTCAGGTCGTGGGTGTTGACGTAGAAGATGCCGGGGCGTGAGCCGTCCGCGGCGGGGGCCTGGTACTCGCCCCCGGCGGCCGAGGCGGCGCGGAAGGCCTCCACGGGACGGACCTCGTAGCCGGCGCGCGGGAAGCGGGAGAACAGGCGGGGCAGCGCGCCGTCGATGCGCGCCTTCAGCGCGCGGTGCGCCTCGAGCAGGGCCTCGGGCGAGTCGAAGAAGTAGCGGGGATCCGTCCTCACGTGGGCGAAGAAGGCCTGGAGGTCCCCCGGGAACCCCACCTGCTCCTTCACCTGCTCCATCTCCGCGCGGATGCGCGCCACCTCCTGCAGCCCCAGCGCGTGGATGTCCGCGGGGGACAGCTCGGAGGTAGTGGTAGAGGCGGCCACCGCGGCGGCGTACCACTCCGCACCGCCCGGCAATGCGGACCAGCCGGCGGTCTCCCGCGCGCGCGGCAGGTGCTCGTCCCGGATGAAGTCCCGGAGCCGGTGCAGGGCCGGGAGCACCGCGCCTCCGAACGTCGCGCGGTAGGCGCCGGCGAGCCGCTCGCGCTCCGCGCCCGCCGCCACCCTCTCCAGCGGGCGCAGGAACAGGGACTGCTCGAGCGGCCCGTCCACGAAGCCATCCAGCTGCTTCACCACCTTGTGCAGCACCACGCGCGGCTGCGTGACGCCCACGGCCTGCCCCTCGCGCATGGCCGCGATGGCCGCGTCCACCCAGGGCACCACCCCCGCCGCGCGGCGCAGCCACGCCTCGTGCTCCTCGCGGGTCTTCAGCGGCTGCGGCCCCTCGCCCGAGCCCAGCAGCGCGAGCGTCAGCACCGGGTTGTGCATCTGGTTGAGCGGCAGCAGCCGCCCCGGGTACCGCAGCGAGACGAGCCGCGCCGTGCAGTCATGGAGGAACGTCTCGCGCGTCAGCTGGTCTGCCGGTGACAGCCCCGCCGGGTCCACCGCGCGCGCCCGGGCGAGCCCGTCCTCGCAGGCCCGGGACACGGCGCGTTCGTGCTCGAGCGACGCGGGGTTGCCGAACTGGTCGTCGTACCGGTGGTCCCCCAGGTACGTGGCGCTCACCGGGTTCAGCCGGAGCTCCTCCTCGAACCACTGCTCCACCGCCGCGCGCAGCTTCTCCCCCTCGGTGCGGGGGACGACGACGGCGGGCGCGGTAGCGCAGGCGGACAGCAGGAGCAGGGCGGCGGCGAGGGGACGCATGGCGGCCCCGCACCGTAGCCCGCCTCCCCCGGCAGGTCAGCGACGGGGTTACCCCTTGCCCGCGCGGCGGGCCACGGTGGACTCGAGCGAGCCGGGGTTGAGATCCCTCCCCTCGGCCATGCGCTGGCCCCACGTCTCAGGCTTCCCGATGGGCCCGGCCACCTCCTCCATGGTGATGGTGCCGGGCACCGGGCAGACGAGCGCGCAGAGGTTGCAGCCCACGCACTCGTGGGTGTCCACGAACGGGACGTGGCGCCCCGGCGCTCCCCCAAAGGCCTTCACCGGGACGGCCGGGATGACGTCCGGCACGTGCAGGTGGCCGGCCTTGAAGGACTCCTCCCGCGTGCGGCCCGGAACGTGGATGCACTGGTGGGCGCCGTCCATGCAGGCCACCACGCAGGCGTTGCAGCCGATGCAGGTGTCCGCGTTGATGCGGGCCTTGATGTTGTAGTCGAGGTCCAGGTCCCCCCACTCCACGTAGGCGTCCAGGGCGCGGCCGCGCAGCTCGTTCACGGACTTCATCCCCTTGCTGTCGAGGAAGTCCGAGAGCCCCTCCGCCATGTCCTCCACGATGCGGTACCCGTGGTGCATGACCGCGGTGCAGACTTGGACGGACGTGGCCCCAAGCGCGATGAACTCCGCCGCGTCCCGCCAGTTGGAGATGCCGCCGATGCCGGACACCGCCCGTCCCCCGACCACCGCGTTCTTCGCCACCTGGCTGACCATGTGGAGCGCAATGGGCTTCACCGCCGGGCCGCAGTAGCCGCCGTTGGTGGAGCGCTTGCCCACGCGGGGCTGCGGCACCATGCGGTCCAGGTCCACCCCCACGATGCTCTTGATGGTGTTGATGAGCGAGAGCGCGTGCGCCCCGCCCCGCGCCGCGGCCTCGGCGGGCTCGTTGATGTCACCGGTGTTGGGGGTGAGCTTCACGATGACGGGCGTCTTCGCGTCCTCCACCACCCACCGGGTGATCTCCTCCAGCACCTTGGGCTCCTGGCCCACGGCGCTGCCCATCCCGCGCTCGCACATGCCGTGCGGGCAGCCGAAGTTGAGCTCCAGCCCGTCCGCGCCGGCGTCCTCCGCCTTCTTGATGATCTCGCGCCAGTTCTCGCGCGTCTCCACCATCAGCGAGGCGATGATGACGTGCTTGGGGTAGCGCTTCTTCGCCTCGTAGATCTCCTTGAGGTTCACCTCCAGCGGCCGGTCGGTGATGAGCTCGATGTTGTTGAGCCCCATCAGCCGCGCGTTGGCGTAGTCCACGCCACCGAAGCGGCTGGAGACGTTGGTGATGGGATCCCCGAGCGTCTTCCAGACCGCCCCGCCCCAGCCCGCGTCGAAGGCGCGCATCACCTGCGCCCCGGTGTTGGTGGGCGGCGCAGAGGCCAGCCAGAAGGGGTTGAGACACTTGATGCCGCAGAAGTCGATGGAGAGGTCCGCCATGGCCGTTCACCTTCCCGCGAGCGCGCGCAGCATGTCGCGCACCGCGACCTTTGCTTCCTGCACAGCGTTGACCACCTCGCGGCCGCCGTTCACGCAGTCGCCACCGCTCCACACCTTCGCGTGGCCAGTGCGGTGGGAGGCCGGGTCCACCACCACCCGCCCCTTCCCGTCCAGCTGCAGCCCCGGGACGCCCGCGAGCACCTCCGTGGCCCGCCCCTGCCCAATGGCCACCGCCACCACGTCCACCTCCGCCCGCTCGGTGGTGCCGGGGACGGCCTTGCCCCCCTCCGCGCGGGACAGGTGGGCCGCCACCAGGGCGCCCGCGCCGTCCCGCTCGAGCAGCGTCACCACCCGGTTCTCCAGCAGCCGGGCGCCGTCCACGCGCGCCGCCTCCAGCTCGTGCGCGTAGCCGGACATCTCCGCCTCGCCGCGGCGGTACACGAGCGCCACGTCCTCCAGCCCCAGCAGCCGCAGCTCGTGCGCGGCGTCCAGCGCGGTGTTGCCGCCGCCCACCACCAGCGCCCGCCGCGCGCACCCCAGGGAGAAGCCGCGCTCGGCCTTCAGCCGCTCGATGAGCTCCACCGCGCCGTACACCCCGGCCCCCTGCTCGCCGGGGACGCCCAGCCGCGTGTCCGCGCCGAGCCCCAGCCCCACGAAGACGGCGTCGTACTCGGCGAGCAGCGCCCCCACGGAGACCTGGCCCGGCCCCGCCTGCCCGGCCACCAGCTCCACCCCGGCGCGCAGCTCCACGTCTCCGAGCGCCGCCACCCAGCCCAGCTCCTCCAGGGCCGCGGCGGCCTGCTGCTTGTAGGGGGCAATGCCCAGCGAGTTGAGCCCGCCTGGCAGCGCCTTGCGCTCATACAGCACCGCGGCGTGCCCCTCGAGCGCGAGCAGCCCGGCGGCGGCC
>VGRA01000041.1 GCA_016875515.1 Deltaproteobacteria bacterium
TGGCGGCGGGGACTGTCGGCGTGCCCCCGTCCGCGCCGGCCGCGGGCGGTGGCCCGGGCCCGGGCTCCGGCTCGTCCGCCCCGGACAGCTCGTCAGCGTCCGCCGGCTCGCCGCCCACCAACTCGTCCTGCGCACCGCCCACCTCCTTGCGGCGCGCCTGCTCCAGCGTGGCCCGCTCCTGCGCGGTCAGCTGAAGCGGGGGGGCCTCGCAGCGGCAGACGTCGTTGCCGGTGGGGCCGTGCTCCACGAAGGCGCAGGTGCCGGCACACGCGGGGGCGGGGCCGGGCAGGAGCCGAAGGTACTCGAACTGCTGGGCCGCGGCGAAAGCGGGCGCACAGTCCGGGATGGAGCGGGCCAGGTCTGCCCACGTGCCGGGGAAGCGCAAGGACGTTCCACGGTCAGCGGGTGGGAAGGTGAAGCCCGCCCGGCACCCCTCCCCCACCGGCTGTCCGCCTGCGCCCACCGCCTGCAGGTAGACGCGCGCCCCGGCGGGCTCGTCCCGCAGCAGCGTCAGCCCCACGTGCGGCGGCGTCCCGGAGGCCTCGAGCGCGAAGCAGCCCTGCTCGGCGGGCTCGGCGCCCGGCACGGCGCAGCGGCCCGGGGTACCCTCCGGCGCGGCGGCCCGCTCGAGCAGCAGCACGCCCGCCTGCACGTCCACCGTGGCGGTGAAGCGGCCCCAGGCGTCCGCCCCGAGCAGCCCCACCGCGTGGCTGGAGCGGAAGGCCGGGTCCAGCCGCACGAGGGCGTGGCGCAGCTCCAGCCCAGGCAGCAGCGCCAGGGCGTCCGGCAAGAGCGGCCGCTCGGCGCGGACGTCCGCGGTGTTGGGCAGGGCGGGGGTGAAGCCGGCGCGGTCCGAGGCCTCGCGGGACAGCGAGGTGGTGGCCTGGGACAGCGCCAGCACAAAGACGCCGTCCAGGGAGCGCAGCCCCTGGCGGAGGCGGACCGGGAGGAGCGGCCAGTCACCGCCCGGGTGGCGTTCAATCCGGACGAGGTGGCGCTCCCGCCCGGGGGGCGGTGTGGAGGCCAGGGCCTCCCACGCGGAGAGGGGCTGGGTGGCGGACAGGGAGAGCTCCCGGCGCACCGGGTCCACGGTGATGGCCAGCCCTGCCAACACGTCGTTGCCAAGCCGAAGGAAGCACGCGCCGGTCTCGACCGTGACGATGCCGGCGCCCAGCCCCGTGGCCATGCGGTCCCCCAGCTCCAGTCGGGCCACCTCGCCCAGGGGGAAGCGGAGCGGCTTGCCGGTGACGGACGGGACCGAGACGGTGCGCCACGAGGACTCGGGGGCACAGGCGGCCCCCACGACGGTGAAGGGGCTGGCCGGCTCGAGCTGCACCTCGGCGGGGCGGCCGTTGACGGTGCCCTGCACGGCGATGCGCAGCGCGACGGAGGGCACCAGCGGCAACGTCAACCCTTCCAGGGACAACCTTGCCGGCTGCGCCAGCGGCGCGCGCCCGAGCACGGCGCAGCCGGACACGGCGGAGGCGGCCAGGAGTGCCCAGAGTGTGCGTCGCGTCACGGCCCCTTCTTCCGAAAGTCCTGCACCTGCGTCCCCTCGGGGGGCTGCAGCTTGAACGCAGCGTCCTCCACCCCGGCGTTGGGGTTCAAGTCCTTGAAGGTGATGGCGTTCTCGCTGCCGTCCGGGTCAACGACGATGCTGCGCGTCACCTGCGCGGTGGCGGGGTCCACCTCCATGCGCAGCAGGCGGAACCGGGGGTCCTTCGCCCGGTGCGTCAGCTCCAGCAGCGTGCCCTGACAGCTGCTGCAGTCCAGCACGCGGATGTCGAACTCCACCAGCAGGTTGCCGCGCCCCCACAGGAAGGTCACGGCCGCGGACAGCTGGTTGGTGTCCAGGTTGGCAATGGTGAGCAGCTGCGCCTCGGCGTCCAGCGCGTAGACGGTGTCCCCGGTGAGGACAAAGCTCTTCTTCGAGGGCGCGGCGTATTCCCAGCGCATCAGGGCCGGCTTCTTGAAGCGCACCGTCCCGGTGGAGCGCTGGGTGCGCTTGCTGCCGTGGTAGGCGTAGTCCTGCTGGAACGAGGCGGTGAAGTCCCGGGTCTTCTCGTAGAAGGCCTGCACCCGCTCCACCAGCGCGCGCACGGCGGGGGTGACGGCGGGCCTGGCCTCTGCCGGGGTGGCGTCCACCGGCTTTGTTTCTTGCGGCCTGGCCTCCGCCGGCTTCGCGGCGGCGGGCTTCGCCACGGGCGCCTTCGGCGCGGACTTCGTGGGAGCGGCGGTGGCGAGCGCGAGCGAGGCGGCACAGGCAACGGCGGTCCACATGGGGGGTTACTCCTCCTTGGGAGGTAAGGACGGCAGGGCGACCGGGACATTCACCCGGGGGCCGGGGCCGTAGATGCGCTTGCGCTGCTTCACGGAGAGCACGCGAAACTTGTCTCCCAGCGCCGCCTGCTCCTCGGGCGTGAGGTCCCCCGGCTCGCCCAGCCGCTCGTGACGCCAAACCACTGCGCGCGACAGCGTCATGGCCACCGCCACGGAGATGTTGAAGCTCTGGCTGAATCCCCGCATGGGGATCCAGTACACGCCGTCCACCAGGCGGAGCACCTCGTCGGAGACGCCGGTGCGCTCGTTGCCGAACACCAGCGCGAGCTTCTGGTCGAACCGGAGATCGTAGAGCGAGGTGGCGTCCTCGCGGATGGCGGAGGCGTAGACGGAGAGGCCGCGCGCCTTGAGCGCCGCGTGGCAGGTGGTGAAGTCCCGGTACTTGGTGACGTCCAACCACTTCTCGCACCCCTGCGTCACCTTGGAGTGGGGCTCGAAGGGGTACTCGGGGTTGTTGACGACGTGGATCTCCTGGATGCCGAGCCCCTCGCACGTCCGCATCACCGCGGCGATGTTGAAGGAGTCCTCCAGCTGGTCCAGCACCACGACGACGCTGCGCGTGCGCAGAGACACCACGCGGTCAATGCGATCCAGCCGCTGCGGCTGCACGAAGGTCTCAGGCGGTGGGACGCCGTTCTCATACGCCTCCCCGCCTCCGCGCAGCCGGCGCTTCACCGCGCCCTCTTCTTCGCCGCGGGCTTCTTCGCCGCGGGCTTCTTCGCCGCGGGCTTCTTCGCCGCGGGCTTCTTCGCCGCGGGCTTCTTCACCGCGGGCTTCTTCACCGCGGGCTTCTTCACGGACGACTTCTTCGGCTTTCCGTTCGCGCCGAGCGCGAGCAGCGCCTGCGCGGCGGCCTGCGGGTCCGGGTTGGTGAGGACCTCCAGCTCCGCGTCGCTCAGCGCGTCGAAGTCCTTCTCCTGCAGCGGCTCCACGGCAGCGGGGTTCTCCGGGGCAGGAGCCACGCGGTCCAGGTCCTCGCGCTCGGCGGCCGACAGCGAGGGTGGACGTGCCACCGCCCCCACGTCCCGGCTGTCCCCGAAGAGGACGCGGGCCACGCCGTCCAGCAGGGCCTGCAGCCCCTCGCCGGTGGCAGCCGAGAGCGGGAACACCTTGTGGCCGCGCTTCTCCATCTTCGCGGTGAAGTCGGCGAGCCGCTCGCGGGCGAACGGCAGGTCCACCTTGGTGGCGGCCACCAGCTGCGGCTTCTTCGCCAGCTCGGGGCCGTAGCGGAGCAGCTCGCGGTTGAGGACGAGCCAGTCGCGGAAGGGCTCGCGTCCCCCGCCCTCCGCGGAGAGGTCCACCAGGTGCACCAGCACGCGGCAGCGGTCCACGTGGCGGAGGAAGCGGGTGCCCAGCCCGGCGCCCTCGGACGCCCCCTCGATGATGCCGGGGATGTCTGCCATGACGAACGAGAGGTGGTCCTTGTACTGGACCATCCCCAGGTTGGGCACTAACGTGGTGAACGGGTAGTCGGCGATCTTGGGCCGGGCGCGGCTGACGCGGCTGATGAGCGTGCTCTTGCCGGCATTGGGGTAGCCGAGCAGCCCCACGTCTGCGAGCAGCTTGAGCTCCAGCACGAGCGTCCGCTCCTCGCCCGGGGTGCCGTCCTGCGCGAAGCGGGGCGTCTGCCGGGTGGAGGTGGCAAAGTTGATGTTGCCCAGCCCCCCGCGGCCGCCCTTCGCCGCGACGACGGTGGCGCCGTGCTCGGCCAGGTCCGCGACGAGCTCCTCGCTGTCCTGATCCCGCACGAGGGTGCCTACGGGGACGCGGAGGACCAGGTCCTCGCCGCCCAGGCCGTTGCAGTCGCTCCCCATGCCGTGCTGACCGGAGGGGGCGCGGTGGTGCTGCTGGTAACGGAAGTCCAGCAGCGTGGTGAGGTTCTGGTCCGCGACGAAGAGGACGCTCCCGCCGTTGCCGCCGTCCCCACCGGACGGGCCGCCCTTCTCTATGAACTTCTCGCGGCGGAAGGCGACGGCGCCGTTCCCGCCATCACCGGCCTTCACGTAGATGCGGACCTGGTCAACGAACTTCATGGCGAGCCCCTGAAAAGGCGCGCGGGCCGCTGGAGGGTATCCAGGGCCCGCGGGCGTGTTGCTGTGGTCACGGCCTCCTCGCGGGGGCCGGTCCGGCTCAGGCCTGCGCGGCCGCCGGGTAGACCGAGACCTTCTTCTTGTCCTTGCCGAGGCGCTCGAACTTCACCACGCCGTCCACGAGGGCGTAGAGGGTGTAGTCGCGGCCGAGGCGGACGTTGGTGCCGGCGTGGATCCTGGTGCCGACCTGGCGGACGATGATGCTGCCCGCGTTGATCTGCTCGCCGGCGTACGCCTTCACGCCGCGCATCTTCGGGTTGGAGTCACGGCCGTTGCGGGACGAGCCCTGGCCTTTTTTGTGAGCCATGGTGGTTGGGTCTCCTGGAGGAGGGGGAAGGGAGTTAGCCGGAGATCGAGGTGACCTTCACCTCGGTGTAGGGCTGGCGGTGGCCACGGCGGCGGGTCCAGCCCTCCTTCTCCTTGCGGAAGTGGAGGACGCGCGGGTGCTTCTTCTGCGCCAGGATGGTGCCAACGACCTTGGCGCCGCTCACGGTGGGCTTGCCCACCTTGGGGGCATCCGTGCCACCGAGCATGAGCACCTCGCTGAAGGTGATCTCGGTGCCCTTGTCTCCCGCGAGCTTCTCGATGCGGAGGACGTCCCCCTGAGCCACGCGGTACTGCTTGCCGCCCGTGCGAATGACTGCGTACATCATTCTTCCCTCGTTCTTCCCGGGCGTCATGCCCGTGCGCGCCTTTGGGTCCCGGGCCGTGATCGGCCGGGGGGAGGCGGAAAGGTGGGCGGATCTACGGTAGCCGCCCCGCTGAGTCAAGCGGCCGACCAGGCTGGATCAGCCGGAGGGTGGAAACGGGGCAGGATTCTTCCCTCTTTCCCGGGGAATTCTAGAGTGACAGCCTGTCATGTCTTCCCAAACCATACCCACGGTCACGCTGTCCCACTACACCCACGGCACGTCGAAGCAGAGGGCGGACTTCGTCCAGGTCTTCGGCGCCGGCATCCAGGAGTTCGGGTTCGTCACAGTGGCGGACCACGGCGTGGACATGGAACTCATCCGGCGCACCTACGCGGACGTGGAGCGCCTGTTCGCGCTGCCGGAGGCGGTGAAGCAGGGGCACGAGGTGCCCGGGGGAGGCGGCCAGCGCGGCTACACCGGGTACGGCAGGGAGCACGCGAAGAACCAGAAGGTGGGGGACCTCAAGGAGTTCTGGCACGTGGGGCGCGAACTCGCGGCCGGGCACCCCCGGCTGCCGGCCTACGGCGGCAACGTGTGGCCGGCGGGGCTGGACACCTTCCGGCGCCACACTCTGGAGCTGTACTCCGCGCTGGACCGGGCGGCGGCCATCTTCCTGGACGCGCTCTCCGAGTACTACGGGCTGGGACAGGGGCGGCTGAGCGAGATGGCGCAGGACGGCAACTCCGTGCTGCGGCTCATCCACTACCCGCCGCTCAAGGAGAAGTTCATCCCGGGCGGGGTGCGGGCGGCCGAGCATGAGGACATCAACCTCATCACGCTCTTGTGCGAGAGCACCTCGTCGGGGCTGGAGATCCTCACGCGGGACGGCGAGTGGCTGCCGGTGCAGGCGCTGCGCGGGACCATCGTGGTGGACTCGGGGGACATGCTGTCCCGGGTGACCAACGAGGTGGTGCCCGCCACCACGCACCGGGTGGTCAACCCGAAGTCCCCGGCGGAGGACGTCACGCGCTACTCCATGCCGTTCTTCGTGCACCCCTACCCGGAGTGCGACCTGGCCCCCCTCAAGGAGATGGGGCCGGCGAAGTTCCCGCCCATCACGGCGGACGCGTTCCTCCAGCAGCGGCTGCGGGAGATTGGCCTGGTGAAGTGACGTGACACCCTGGAGTCTGGAGGTCGCTGAGCGGGTGGACCGGCTGGAGCTGCCGTTCAACGCGCTGGGGATGGACCCGTGGGGCGTGAGCCGCGGCCACCTGAAGCTCTTCTACGGGCTGCTGGAGCCGCTGTACCGGCAATACTTCCGGGTGAAGAGCCTCGGGGTATCCAACGTGCCGCCGCGCGGGCGGGCCATGCTGGTGGGGAACCACTCGGGCGGCATTGCCATGGACGGCGCCATGGTCATCGCCTCCATGTTCTTCGACCAGGAGCCGCCCCGGCTGGTGCAGGGCATGGCGGAGAAGTTCATGAACGCCCTGCCCTTCGCCGCGCCGCTGTCGTGGCGGGTGGGGCAGTTCACCGGGCTGCCCGAGCACGCGCTGCAGTTGCTGCAGGACGAGCGGCTGCTCATGGTGTTCCCGGAGGGGGCGCGGGGCACTGCCAAACTGTACAAGGAGCGCTACTCGCTGGTGGACTTCGGCACGGGGTTCATGCGGCTGGCGCTGCAGACGCGCACGCCCATCATCCCGTTCGGCTTCCTGGGCGGCGGGGCGGCCATCCCCACCGTGGCCAACCTCTACAAGGTGGGGAAGCTCCTGGGGTTGCCGTACCTCCCGGTGACGCCGTGGGTGCTGCCGGTGCCGCTGCCGGTGGAGATGGAGGTCCACTACGGGACGCCCCTGCACTTCGAGGGCACCGGGGACGAGGACGACTCGGTCATCCAGCGTTACGTGGAGCAGGTGAAGGCCGCGGTGGCGGGGCTGATAGAAGGGGCCCGGACGGAGCGCCACGCGCGCAAGCACCCCGGGGAGCAGGCGCGATGAGGGTGCTCATCCCGGGGGTGGCAGGGGGCCTTGCGCGCCAGGTGGCTGCGCGGCTGCTCCGGCTGGGGCACGAGGTCATCGGGATTGATCCCCGGCGCTTCTGGGACGTGCCGGACGGGCTGGAGCTGTACCCGGTGGACGTGCGCAAGCGGGCGGCGGAGGACGTCTTCCGCAAGCGGCGGCCAGACGCCGTGGTGCACATGGCCACCGTCACGTCGCTGCAGGTGCAGGGGGACGAGCGGGACCGCATCAACCTGGGCGGGACGCGCGCGGTGTTCGACCACTGCCGCACGTACGGGGTGAAGCAGGTGGTCTTCGTGGGGCGCCACACCTTCTACGGGGCGGCCCCGGACGCGGCGCTGTACCACACGGAGGAGGAGCCGCCGCTGGCGCTGGCCTCCTTCCCGGCGCTGGCGGACCTGGTGGCGGCGGACCTCTACGCGGCCACCTCGCTCTGGCGGGATCCCTCCATGCGCACCTCGGTGCTGCGCATGGTCTACACGCTGGGGCCGGCGCTGCACGGGACGCTGGGGGCGTTCCTGCGCGGGCGGGTGGTGCCCATAGTGCTGGGGTACGACCCGCTCTTCCAGTTCCTCCACGAGCAGGACGCGGTGTCCGCCATCGTGCTGGCGCTGGAGAAGCAGCTGCGCGGCCTCTACAATGTGGCCGGCCTCCAGCCGCTGCCGTTGTCCCTCATCATCCGCGAGTCAGGCCGCACCGCGCTGCCGCTGCCGGAGTTCCTCCTGGAGCGGGTGCTGGGCCACGGGGGGCTGCCGGGGCTGCCGCCAGGGGCGCTCAGCCACTTGAAATTCCCCATCGTGGTGGACGGGCGGCGCTTCCGCGAGGAGACGGGCTTTGCGCCCACGCGGGACGAGGTGCAGACGCTGCACGACATCCAGCTTCCGCGCTGAGGCCGGGGGATTTGTATCCCGGTCAACGCCGGGTGGGCCTAGGCTGCCTGACCATGAACCGGCTTGCTTCCGCCCTCGCGGTCGTTGCGGTGCTGGCATCCCCCGTGCGTGCCCTGGCAGAGGAGCCGCCCCAGGCCCCCTCTCCGGCCCCGTCCGAGCCCACGCCGGTGGTGGAGAGCGCGCCGCTCGCCGCGCCCGAGGCAGCCCCGGCCGTGGTGGTGGAGAGCACCCCGCCGGCAGCGGCCGAAGACGCCTGGGCCCTGTACGAGCGCGCCTTCGCGGCGGCCGTGGCGGGCCGGGACGACGAGGCGCTCTCGCTGGTGGCCGCGCTGAAGGCAGGCCACCCGGACACCGGGGCCGCAGCGCTGGCGGGGGAGTTGGAGCGGCAGTTGCTCGCGCGGCGGGGGCAGGCGGTGGCCTCGGGGGACGCGCAGCTCCGGCGCACGCTCGAGGCGACCGCGCAGCCGCGTGAGCGCGCGCCCGCGGGCGGGACGGCCGCGGTCCCCCCGAGCGCGTCCGGCGCGAAGCGGTACGCCACGCTCTTCGAGGCGCTGCACGACGAGCAGCCCAGCGCCGCCGCGCGGGCAGAGTTCCTCGTGTTCCAGACGCTGCACGGCATTGCCGTGGGAGGAGAAATTTGCGCGGCCACCTCGGGGTGCGGCGGGGGGGCGGGCACGCTGCTGGTGCCCATGCTGACGGGCGGCGCCGGGGCGCTGGGCGCCTACCTGTTCTCCGACGGCGGCATCACGCCGGGCAACGTGCTGGCCATCGACTCGGGGGCGCTGTGGGGGGCGTGGCAAGGGGTGGCGCTGATGAACATTGCGGGCGGCTGGTCCCAGGGAGGCTCGCCGCTGGTGCTCATCCTCGCGCAGGGGCTGGGCATGGGGGCCGGGCAGCTGGCGTGGTCCGCCCTGGGCTTGAGCGCCGGAGACGTCTCGCTCATGAACACCGCCGGCCTCTGGACGGGGGTCTACACGCTGATGGCCCTGATCGCCGCCACAGGGGGAAGCGGCGACAACGCGGCGCTCTTCGCCACGCTGCTGGTGGCGTCCGACGTGGGGCTGGTGGCGGGAGGCCTGCTGTCCCGGCACTTCCCCATGTCCCGCGGGCGCACGCTGCTGCTGGACGCCGGCGCCATCCTGGGCGGGCTGCTGGGGCTGGCCGTCAGCGTCATCGCCTATGGCAGCGAGTTTGGGTCGTCGGTGGTGGGCTACATGCTGGGCGGGAGCGTGGCCGGACTGGCGGCGGCAACGGCGCTGTCCCAGGAGTGGGACACCCCTCTGCTGGGCCCGGTCCAGGTGGGGCTGGCGCCCACGCAGCACGGCGGCGGCCAGCTGATGCTCTCCGGGCGGTTCTAGGAAAGGGAATGCACCATGCGCACGGCACTCGCACTCGCAGCCCTGCTGTCCCTCTGCCTCCCCTCCCCCGCCCGGGCAGGCGTCCCGGCGGGGACCACGCAACAGGCGGAGGCATGGGCGCTGTACGACAGCGCCTTCGCGCAGGCCGCCGCCGGGCAGGACGAGGCGGCGCTCTCGACGCTGGCCGAGATCCAGGCGACCTTCCCCGCTTCGGGCGCGGCGGTGCTGGGCGGCGAACTCCAGCGCTACCTGGAGGGGCGGCGGCTGGGGGCCCCCGCCACCCCGCCGTCTGCGGCGCTGCTCATGCGGCTGCTGGACTACCGCCCCCCGGCCCCGGCCCCGGCTCCCTCGGTGTCCGGCAGTGCGGAGGGGGGAAAGCGCTACGCCACGCTCTTCGAGGCGCTGCACGACGAGGCGCCCAACAACGGCTCGCGGGCGGAGTTGGTGCTGTTTCAGACGTTAAACGGGATTGCGTTGGGATTGGAGACCTGCGTGCTGGGCAACAGCTGCTCCCCGCAGGCCATTGCCGCGGCCACCGTCCTGGGCGGGGCGGCGGGCGCGGGGCTGTCGCTGCTCTACTCGTCCGGCGGGGTGACGGCGGGGCAGGCGCTGGCGGTTGACTCGGGCACCGGCTGGGGGGCATGGCACGCGGGCGCGCTCACCCTGCTCGCCCAGTCCAACTCCTCCCAACAGCTGGCAAATGCGCTGATGGTGGGGCAGGTGGGCGGCGCGGTGGCCGGCCACTTTGCCTGGGCGGGGCTGGGGCTGTCCGCGGGGGACGTGTCCCTCATGAACTCCGCGGGGCTGTACGCCATGTCGGCGGTGGCGCTGACCAGCATTGCCTTCAGCGCGAGCTGGCCGGGCCAGAGCTGGGCGGCGGCGCTCCTGGTGGCCGGTGACGCGGGGCTGGTGGGCGGGTACTTCCTCTCCCGCTCCTTCCCCATGAGCCGGGGGCGCACGCTGGTCATGGACGCGGGGGGACTGCTGGGCGGGCTGCTCGGGGCCGGGGTGGCCTTCCTGTTCCGCCTGAACCCGGCCGGCGGTGGGCTGCTGGGAGGGGTGGGCGGCGTGGCGTTGGCCGTGCAGCTGACGCGGGACTGGGACGTCTCCAGCGTTCCGCTGCAGGTGGGGTTCGCCCCCACGCAGCACGGGGGCGGGCAGCTGGTGGTCTCGTCGCGCTTCTGACCGGGCGGGGCCGGGGGCCTACGCGCCCAGCTTGCGCTTCAGCACCGCGTTGACGAGCTGGGGATTGCCCTTCCCCTTCATGGCCTTCATGCACTGGCCCACGAGGAAGCCGAAGACCTGCTGCTTGCCGGCCCGGTAGGCCTCCAGCTCGGTGGCGGCCGCCGCGAGCACCTGGTCCACCACCGCCTCCACCGTCCCCTCGTCCGACACCTGGCCCAGGCCCTTCTCCCGGATGATGTCCGCGGGGGCCTTGCCGGTGCGGAACATCTCCTCGAAGACCGCCTTGGCGGCGTTGTTGGACAGGGTGCCCGCGTCCACCGCCCCCAGGAGCTCCGCGAACTGCGCGGGGCCGAACCTCAGCCCGGAGAGCGGCTCGCCGGTCTCGTTGAGCAGGCGCGAGAGCTCCCCGAGGAACCAGTTGGACACCTTGCGCGCGTCCTTCGCGCGGGCGGCGACCGCCTCGAACAGGTCTGCCAGCGCGCGGTCGGCGGTGAGCAGCCCCGCGTCGTAGGCCGGCAGCCCGTACTGGGACTGGAAGCGTTGGAGCTTCTGGCGCGGCAGCTCCGGCAAGCAAGCGGCCACCTCCTCCACCAGCCCCGCGCGCAGCTGCAAGGGCTGCAGGTCCGGCTCGGGGAAGTAGCGGTAGTCGTGCGCCTCCTCCTTGCTGCGCATGGGGCGCGTCTCATTTCGGGCCGGGTCGAACAGGCGCGTCTCCTGCACCACCTTGCCACCTGACTCCACCAGCTCCACCTGCCGGGCCACCTCGTACTCGATGGCCTGCTTGATGAAGCGGAAGGAGTTGATGTTCTTCAGCTCCACGCGCGCGCCGTACTCGGCGCTGCCCTTGCGCATCACGGAGACGTTGGCGTCGCAGCGGAAGCTGCCCTCCTCCAGGTTGCCGTCGTTGATGCCCAGGTAGACGAGGATGTCCCGCAGCGCCTTGAGGTACGCCACCACCTCGTCCGCGCTGCGCAGGTCCGGCTCGGAGACAATTTCCAGCAGCGGCGTCCCGGCGCGGTTGAGGTCCACGAGCGAGCGGGCGGCGGAGCCGTCGTGGACGCTCTTGCCGGCGTCCTCCTCCATGTGGATGCGGCGGACCCGGACGGCCTT
>VGRA01000042.1 GCA_016875515.1 Deltaproteobacteria bacterium
GAAGGTGAGCATGTAGTCCGGCACAGAGACGAGCGCCTCGATGCCCTGCGCCGCGTGTCCGCAAGCGTCGCGTGGGTTGCGTCCGCCAGCACCTTGCTGGGGATGACGCCCGTGCGCTTCTCCACCTGCTGCACCATGGGCCGGAGGCTGCCCATGTCGCTGCCCAGCGGCGTGACGTTGACGGCGACAATGGTGCGCGGCCCGCCCTCCGGGTTTCCCGCCACGGCCGGTTGCGCGTTGAAGCCCGGACGGAAGCCTCCGTCTGCCATCTTCATCACCCGCGCCTCGGGGTCCGGCGTCGACGCCCGCACGGCCGCCTTCTCCTTCGCGGAGGACTTCTTCTCCCTCTCTGCCTGCAGCGTCTGCCGCGCCGCCTCCACGCGCGCCTGGTACTCCCGCGCCTTCGGCTCGCGCGCAGCCTGCTGCGCCTCGGGGTACTCGTCTGACGTCGCCAGTACGGCCTTGAGGTGCAGCGCCGCCGGCTCCCTGCACGCCTCCAGACTGCCCTGCCGCCGGAAGGACGACGCCGAGGCGCTGGCCCTCACCCGCGTCCCGTCCAGCGCCACGTGCTCCAGCGTCACCAACCCGTGGTGCAAGAGCGCCTGCAGCGCGTCCAGGTGCTTCACCCGGAAGTCGCTGAGCACGTCGTGGCTGGGCTCCACTCCGCCGCACAGCCACCGGAAGGCCGCGTCCGGCTGGCACCGCCGCGCCAACTCCTTCGCCCCGCCGATGCCCTGCTGGATGCCGCACAGCCACAGCGACAGCAGCAGCGCCGGGCTCGTCACCGGCCGGCCGGCCACGCCCTCCAGCGCCTTCGCGTGCCGCAGGAAGTCCCCGAAATCCAGCCGCTCCACCGCAGCCGCCACCAGCCTCGCCGGGTGCTTCGGCCCAACCTCCGGCGCAGGCACGAACAGCCACCCCTGGTCTCGCTGCGGCTCCTTCGCCCGGACTCCTCGCTTGCCCATGCCGCGTTGCTCGCCCGGGATCAGCTCAAGGTGCATCCTTTCCGACTACGCGACGCATCTTGAGCGCGCGGGCGGCCACGTCCGCCTCCACGAACACCCGGAAGAGGTCCGCGTCCAGCTGCCCGGCCCGCGCCTCCATCTCCAGGATGGAGAGCGCCTTGTCGTGTGGGAGCGCCTTCTTGTACGGCCGGTCTGACGCGGTGAGCGCGTCGTAGATGTCCGCCACCGCCATCATCCGGGACTGCACCGGGATGGACGGCGCCTGCACCGCGCGCGGGTAGCCCTTGCCGTCCAGCTTCTCGTGGTGCGCCCACGCAATCTCCGGCACCCGCCGCAGCGCCCGCGTCCATGGGATTTGTGACAGGAAGCGGTAGGTGTGGGTGACGTGGCTCTCTATCTCCAGCCGCTCCTCGCGGCTGAGCGAACCGCGCAGAATGGAGAGGGAGGACAGCTCGCGCTCGGTGAGCAGCGGCCGCGTCACCTCGCGCGCGTCCGCGAAGATGAGCCCCGAGATGCCGGTGAGGCGCTCGAAGCCCCCCTGCTCCAGCACCGTGGGCCGGTTGCACTCCAGGACGAACGCGAGCGCCGCATCCAGCTCTGCCAGCTCCCGTGACAGGCGCGCCCCCTCCTCGAACTCGATTTCGTCGAGGTGCTGCTCCCCGCGCACGCGCACCGCGGCCAGGCGCCGCCGCAGGCTCTGCAGCTCCCGGTCCTTGCGAGCCAGCTCGAAGCGGGACTTGAGGACCTCCAGCTCGTGCGGGTACAGCTTTTCAGCCTTCACCAGCACCGCCTCGCGCACCCCCACCTTGCCGAAGTCATGCAGGAGCGACGCGTAGCGCATTTCGTCCAGTTCCCGCGCCGTGAAGGCGGTGCGCGCCCACGGCCCCTGCTCCACGCGCTCCAGCGTCTTCGCCAGCTCCAGGGTGAGGTCGGCCACCCGGCCGGAGTGGCCCGCCGTGGTGGGGTCCCGGGACTCGATGGCCACCACCGACGCGCTGACGAAGCCCTCGAACAGCCGCTGGATGTCCTGGTGCAGCACCGCGTTCTCCACCGCCGCCGCCGCCTGCCCGCCCAGCGCGGTGAGCAGCTCCTCGTCCTCCCCGGTGAAGCTCTGACCGCCCTGCTTGTTGAGCGCCTGCAGCACGCCGGACACCGCGCCGTCCGCCCCGCGCATGGGGACCGCGAGGATGGAGGTGGTGTGGTAGCCGGAGGACAGGTCGAAGCTGCGGTTGAAGCGGGCGTCCGCGTAGGCGTCCGGGATGTGGATGGCCTGCCCCGTCTGGGCCACCGCCCCGGCAATGCCCGAGCCCACCGGGAAGCGGATTTCCTTCTGCGAGCCCTGGGCTACGCGGCTCCACAGCTCGTTGCGCTCGGCGTCCAGCAGGAACAGCGAGCAACGGTCGGCCTCGACCACCTTGGCCGCTTCCTGCAGGATGAGCGGCAGGAGCTTGTCCAGGTCCCGCTCGGCGGTGAGCGCCTTGGCCACGTCCAGGATGGAGGTCAGCTTTTGAGCGCGGCGAGCAAGCGCGGTCGTCATGGCCGATTTCTACCACCTATGGGCGTGGCCCTCCTGTTCCTGGGCTGCTCGGCGGGTGGCTTCTTCCACATGGTGCGCCAACCCCTGGGCGAGCGGCTCTGCTTCTACGAGGGAGGTGCGGGCAACGCGGTGTCCGTGGCGCACGGGCGGGAGCTGCTGCTCGTGGACACCAAGATGTGGGGCTACGCCGGGCAGCTTCAGCGCGCGGTGGAAGCGCCCCCGGACGGGACGCTGCACCAGGTGAAGCGCATCCTGCTCACCCACGCCCACGCGGACCACGCGGGTGGCGTGGACCGCTTCACCCACGCGGGGGCGGTGCTTCTGCACACCCAGGCGCTCAAGCGCCTGCGCGAGTCTGGAAAGGCCTCCGCGGTGCCCTACGTGGAGGTGACGGACGCGGTGTCGCTGCGGCTGGACGGGGAGGAGGTGCGCATCTTCCACCCTGGCGTGGCCCACACGGACGGGGACCTGGTGGCGCTGCTGCCTGCGCGCGGCGTTCTGGTGGCTGGTGACGTGCTGTGCGCGGGGCTGGAGCCGTCCGCGGACGTCACCTTCGGCGGGCAGCTCCGGCCGCTGCGGCGGGCGCTGGAGCGGCTGCTCGAGGAGAAGTTCGACACGGTACTCGGCGGCCACGGACCGGCCACCACCCGCGCGGAGGTGGAGGCGAAGCGGGACTACCTGGCCGCGCTGGAGCGGGCCGCGGTCGACGCGCGCGCAAAGGGGCTCGCGGGCGAGGCGGCGGAGCGGTACGCGCTGGCGGCATTGAAGGAATTTGCGCCGTACGAGCCCATCCCGCTGAGGGCCTCGCGCGAGTCCAACGCGAGGCAGATGCTGCTGGAACTGACACAGGAGCAGGCGCCATGAGCAGGCCGTTGAAGATTGCCCCGTCCATCCTGTCCGCGGACTTCTCGCGGCTGGGGGAGGAGGTCCGCGCGGTGGAGGCGGCCGGCGCGGACTGGGTGCACGTGGACGTGATGGACGGGCGCTTCGTCCCGAACATCACGCTGGGGCCGGTGGTGGTGGAGGCGGTCCGCAAGGAGACGTCACTGCCGCTGGACGTCCACCTGATGATCGTGGAGCCGGAGAGGTACGTGGAGGCCTTTGTCAGGGCGGGGGCGGACATCCTCACCGTTCACGTGGAGGCGTGTACGCACCTCCACCGGGTGGTGCAGCAGATACGGGCCGCGGGGGCGAAGCCGGCGGTGGTGCTCAACCCGTCTACGCCGCTCGTCGCGCTGGAGGACATCCTCCCGGACGTGGCCATGGTGCTGCTCATGAGCGTCAACCCGGGCTTCGGTGGCCAGTCCTTCATCCCGCAGGTGATGGACAAGGTGCGGCGGCTGAAGGGGATGGTGGACGCGCGGGGCCTGGACGTGGACATTCAGGTGGACGGCGGCATCCACGCGGGCAACGCCGCGGAGGTGGTGGCAGCGGGGGCCAACGTGCTGGTGGCCGGCAACGCGGTGTTCAAGGCGAAGGACTACGGCGCGGCCATCTCCGCGCTGCGCGGCTGAGCGGGCTCCGCCTTCTCCGTGATGAGCCGGCGAAGGAACGGGACGAGCACCGCGAGCACCAGCCCCACCGCCACGCTGCCCCAGCCCAGCCTTGCGAACAGCCGCGCGTAGGCGGGGTTGGTGGAGGCGGCGGTGGTGCCGGTGGGCTCCGGCACCATGCCGGAGAATTCCCCGGCGAAGAGGGACGCCAGCCCCGTCACGGACATCCAGCTTCCCATCATGAGCCCTGGTGCTGCCGCGGCGCCAGCTGCCCAACCAGGGCGCAGCCCACCTTGGAGATGAGCCGCTCCCCCACGCTCTGCAGGATGTAGCTGAAGCCCAGCCACCCGAAGGCCGTCAGCCCCTGCGCGTCCGCCCGCGAGATGCCGACCGGCAGGGCCAGGAAGCCCAGGCCCATGAGCAGCAGGGAGGCCGCGAACTGCTGCGGCACGTCCACGCGGAAGCCCTGCGCGCGCAGCCGCACGAACAGCGCCGACAGCAGCAGCCCTCCCACAACGATCACGACGGTGTTGATGTTCTGGATCCACTGCGGCTGCACCTTCACCCCGGCCACCACCAGGTCCACGTGGTGGTCCGCGAAGAGCTGCAGCCCGCTGGGCGCCATCTGGCACAGGGACCAGAAGGCGAGCGAGCCCACCGTCAGCACCAGGTAGGCGGTCATGTTCCGCCGCTCGCGCGCGTCCGGGTGGCGCACCATGAGCACCACCAGCCCCACGCCCACCAGCGCGCACACCGCCTTGAGCAGCGTGGAGGCCTCACCGGGGGACTGCAGGAGGAACCACACCACCGGCACCCGCCCCACCAGGATGGCGAGGCCCCCGAGCAGCCGCGCGCGGAACTGCCCCGGCGTGACGGTGAGCAGCGGCGTGTCCAGGTCCTTGAGCTTCGCCCACGTCGCCGCGCACAGGACGATGGAGAGCACGTTGCCCACGGTGGCAAAGACGAAGAACTCCGCGCAGCGCTCGGCGGACTGGTAGTGGCCGGCCACCGCGAAGCCCACGAAGACGCCGATGTTCATGCCCGCGTAGTTCCAGAGGAACGCCCCCTCGCGCCGCGGGTCCTCCGGGGAGAAGCGCTGGGTGAGCATCATGTTGAGGCAGGTGACGTTGAGTCCGCTGCCCACGAGGAACAGCGCGAGCCCGCCGTAGAAGGCAGACAGCCTCCCCAGCGCGATGACGCCGCTCCCGGCCGCCTGCAGCACCATCCCGCACACGAAGAGGGTGCGGTTGCTGAGCAGCCGCCCGCCCAGCTACCCGCCGAACAGGTGCAGCCCGTAGTCGAACGCGCCGAAGATGCCCATGAGCGCCGTGCCGTCCTTCGCGGAGAAGCTAAGGTACCTCGTCGCGTACAGCACGCGCGTGAAGTACAGGGCGGCGAAGCCCAGCGTGGCGAACACCTGGATGAAGAACAGCGCGGCCGTCCCCTCCGGGATGCCGGCGAGGCGCTGCTGGATGCGAGGGATGAGGCTCAAGGGATGTCCTGGAGTTGTATGAAATTCCGAAGCAACTGCAGCCCGTGGGGCGTACCCACCGACTCGGGGTGGAACTGAACGCCGTAGAGCGGCCAGGCGGCGTGCTTCACGGCCATCACCACGCCGTCCGGGGTGCGCGCGGTGACGCGGAGGGACGGCGGCAGAGAGGCCTCGTCAAGCACGAGCGAGTGGTACCGCATGGCGTCGAACGGGGAGGGGATGCCCCGGAAGAGGGCGGAGCCGTCGTGCAGCACGGGGCTCGCCTTGCCGTGGCGGGGCTCCGGGGCTCGCACCACGCGGCCTCCCAGCGCCGCCCCAATCCCCTGGTGTCCAAGGCACACCCCCAGCACCGGGATGCGCGGGCCGAAGTGCAGGAGCGCCTCGCGGCAGACGCCGAACCAGGCAGGGTCCTCCGGGTTTCCCGGCCCGGGGGACAGCAGCAGGTGGGTGGGTGAGAGCGCCTGCAACGCCTCCAGCGACACCGCGTCGTTGCGGAAGACGCGGGCCGTCTCCCCCGTCAGTTCCCCGAGCGCCTGCACGAGGTTGAAAGCGTAGGAGTCGTAGTTGTCCAACAGGACGAGATGCGGCACGGGGCGAAGGTTCACCCGGGGACCCCGGGCGTGCAAGGCTGCCCACCTCGATGGTTCCTCCCGCACAGCCCGCCGGCGCCGCGTGGTTCAACGGCGCGTTCCTCCCGCCGGGGGAGGTGCGGGTGTCCGCCTTCGACGCGGGCTTCCTGCAGGGAGACGGGCTGTTCGAGACGCTGCGCACCTATGGCGGGCGACCCAGGTTGCTGGGGCCGCACCTGCGGCGGCTCGAGGCCGGGGCGCGGGCGCTTGGGATTCCGTTGCCTGGAGGACTAGACGCAATTGCGCGCGAGGTGACGTCGCGCTCAGGCCTGGCCGAGTGCACGCTGCGCCTCACGGTGACGCGCGGGGTGGTCGGGGAGGACGCACCCACGGTACTGGTGACGGCGCTGCCGCTGCGCACCTGGCCTGCCCGCGTCTACGCCGAGGGGGCGCGCGCGGGTTGGCTCTGGGCTCGCGGGGACGGCGGTCCCCCGGGGCCGGGCGTGAAGAGCACCAGCTACCAGTGGGCGGCGCTGGGGCGGCGCGAGGCGGAGCAGCGCGGCTGGGACGAGGGGCTGTTCCTGGACGCTGCGGGGGTGCACGTCACGGAAGGGACTGCCACCAGCGTGCTGGCAGTGGTGGACGGCACGCTGTGGTCGCCGCCTGCCGAGGTGGCGTTGCCCGGCGTGACGCGGGCTGAGGTGCTGCGGCTGGCGCGGGCGCAGGGCGTGGCGGTGGGGGAGGCGTACCTGCCCCGGGCAGTCGTTCAGCGCGCGGAGGAGGTGCTGCTCACGGGCTCCCTGGCCGAGGTGGTCCCGGTGACGCGGCTGGAGGGGCAGCCG
Source organism: Deltaproteobacteria bacterium (assembly GCA_016875515.1). Lineage (GTDB taxonomy): Bacteria > Myxococcota > Myxococcia > Myxococcales > Myxococcaceae > VGRA01. Next base: position 6,899 of record VGRA01000042.1, read on the forward strand.
GTGGGGCGCGGGGTGCCGGGCGAGGTGGCCCAGCGGCTGCGCGCCGCCTACCTCGAGGAGGCGGGGAGGGAATGAGCGCGTTGCACCGGGCGGTCCGGGTGGAGGCATTGGAGGCGTTCGCCGCCCCGTGGGAGTTGAGGCACGCGTTCGGCGACAGGCCGGCGGTGCTGCTTGAGAACCCGGGGGTGCCGTCCGAACTGGGGCGGTACGCCTTCCTCGGCGGGGACCCCTTCCTGGAGTTCGAGGTCTCCGGCGGCATGACGTGGGTGGGGACGGGGGACATGAAGTCCATCCGGTTCGGCAACCCGTTGGACATCCTTGCAGGGCTGCTCGCCCGGTACCGGTGCGACCACTCACCGTGGCGGGAGGGGATGCCGCCGTTCCTCGGCGGGGTGATGGGCTACCTCGGGTACGAGCTGCTGACGGCAGTGGAGCCGACGGTGCGCCTGTCCGCGGTGGACGAGCTGGGGGTACCCGAGGCCTCGCTTTTGTTCTGCGGCAGCGTCGTCGCGGCGGACCTCCTGGCGCAGCGGGCGTGGCGGGTGACGCAGGCGTTCCACGAGGTGCCCGCGGAGGCCGAGTCCTGCGCCGAGGCGCTGATGGCGCGGCTGCGGGAGCGGACGGCGCAGCGCGCCCCGGAGGTGTACCCGGGGGGCCTGAAGCGCCCGGAGGGCCGGCTGTCCGAGGTGGGCGTCAGGTCGGCGGGCTTCGTGCCCCGCGTGACGCGGGAGGACTACGAGGCCACGGTGGAGCAGGCGAAGGCGGACATCCGGGACGGGACGGTGTTTGAGGTCTGCACGAGCCAGCGTTTCGACGGGGTGTACGCGGGCACGGGCGAGCGGCTGTACGCGGCGCTGCGGGCGCTCAACCCGGCGCCGTTCGCGGCGTGGGTGCGGCTGCCGGGGCTGGAGGTGGCGTGCTCCTCCCCGGAGCGCTTCGTGAGGTTGGACCGGGCGGGGTGGGCGCAGACGCGCCCCATCAAGGGGACGCGGCCGCGGGGGGCCACGGAGGCGGAGGACGCGCGGCTGCGGGCGGAGCTGGCGGAGGCAGAGAAGGACCGGGCGGAGAACCTGATGATCGTGGACCTGGCGCGCAACGACCTGGGCCGCGTGTGCGCGTTCGGCACGGTGCGGGTGCCGGGGCTGTGCGAGGTGGAGGCGCACCCGTTCACGTCCCAGCTGGTCTCCACGGTGGTGGGGAAGCTGCGGGAGGGGCTGTCGGCGGTGGACCTGGTTCGGGCGGCGTTCCCGGGCGGTTCCATGACGGGGGCGCCGAAGGTGGAGGCCATGCGGCGCATTGATGCGCTGGAGCCTGCGCGGCGCGGGGTGTTCTCCGGGAGCATCGGCTACGTGGATTGGGACGGGGCGATGGACCTGAACATCGTCATCCGGACGCTGGTGAAGCAGGGGGAGCGGGTGAGCTTCAGCGTGGGCGGGGCGGTGGTGGCGGACTCGGACGCGCACGCGGAGTACCGCGAGACGCTGGACAAGGCGCACGCGCTGGTGGCGGCGGTGGAGACGGCGCGCGGGGCGTGAGTGGGCCGGTCAGCCGTACAGCCCGTGGAAGCGCAGGTGCTCGAGGCGGAGGTTGAAGGCGTCCGCGATCGCCTGGAGTTGCTCCGGCTCGCCCTCGAGCACGCCGTAGGCGCCGTGGTCGGGCGAGACGGCCTCGAGGGTGAAGGTGCCGCGCCCGGGAGCGGGGCGGACCTCGAACGACCCGAGCTCGTCGAGCGGCCACCGCATCCGCAACCGGTGGACGGAGTGGCGTCCCGGCGTGCCGAACAGGGTGGGCCTTGGGGTGGGCAGGGGCTGCAGCGTGACGTGGTGCGGCGTGAGCCGCAGGTGAAGGGAGGGCGCGCCGCCATGGGTCCCTTGAGCATCCCGACGAGGAGTGCGGTGACGAGGAGCGTGCCCACGAAAGCGAAGGTGGCCACGGTCACGGCGAAGCCGTTGAGGAGGGAGGAGAAGCCCGGGGCGCGGCCGGCGCGGAAGGCGTTGAACGCCTGGGCAACAAAGCGGGCCTCGGCCTGGTCCGAGGAGGTGAACACGGCATCGCCGGAGGGACCGGAGCGGGCGGAGAGGCCGGGAACCAGCACGACGTAGTAGGGCCGCTGCTGGCGGTTGCGCGTCCTTCCCACGTCCCGTTGCTCGACGGTGGCCATCCCGAGCGTGTGGAGGGGGTGGAGTTCGTCGTTGAAGAGGTGCCGGGAGGTGCAGCCGTGCAGTTCCCGGGAGCACGCGAGGTCCAGCGCGAAGGCGTCGTAGGCGAGCAGGGCCAGGAGCACCGAGAGGGGAAGGGCGATCAGCCAGGCCCGCTGGTTCAACCGGGCGTGGGTCTCTGCCAGCTCGGGCGGCAGCGGGGGGCCGGACCAGAGGGTGAGGGTGCCGTCGGGGGCGTCGTCGAGGTGGCCGGTGGGGCTCGGCATGGAGTCCCATGATGGCCGGTCCACGAGGGGAGGAGAAAGGTTTGACGGGGGGCGGGACGATCAGATAGGACAGCGCCGCTTTCGCGGTCTCCCGAAGACGTGTCCGCGAAGGTTCTGAACGTGCCGGGGAGTGGCTCAGCCTGGTAGAGCACTTGGTTCGGGACCAAGGGGTCGCAGGTTCAAATCCTGTCTCCCCGACCACTTGAAAGCCGCGGGGCTGTTGGAGAAATCCACGGTTCCGCGGCTTTGTTCTTGGGTGGTCTCGCGCGTCCGCACCACCGGCGCACCATCTGCCTCAACGGGGAGCTCCACGCCGTCCGCGGCCACCGCGGGCAGCACGACCGGGACCTCGGGCTGGGGGATGGGCATGGACTCGAACTGGAGCTGTTCGACCCCGTCGCGAAGGGTTCTTCTCAGTTCGTGGTGGGTCGCGCCGAAAAGCGCTTTAGGCACAGGCGTTTAGAAGCCGCAGCCGATGGTTCTCGAAGCTCCCATACCCGTAAGCCCTTCGTTTCATGACCTTTGCCTTGTTGTTGAAGCCCTCCGCCATGCCGTTGGTGAGGCCGGAGGCGAAGTAGGCGAGCACCTCGAATCTTCAGCGCATGAGGGTGCGGCGGAGGGTGTGCACCTCGGGCAGTGTGGAGACGGCCATCTGGTCCGCCATGCGGGTGAGGGCCTTGGCGGCGCGGTGGTAGCCGCGGATTCGGTAGAAGCCGTGGAGGTTTTCCTTAGCAGGCGGAAGCGGTATTCGGCGCGCAGGGAGGGCCCGTTGCGCAGCAGCAGGCCCCGGAGTACGGCCGTGCGCCGGTTGCCCGTCACCAGGCGGCGGTGGCGGTTGATGGCCGGGGGCAGCAGCCGCAGGACGTGGAATTTGTCGGCGACAACGAGAGCGTTGCGGGAGAAGCCCTTCGCGAAGGCCCGGTACCCGTCGGACATGTCCGTGACGACGTACTGGACGTTGCTGCGGCCGGGGATGGGGGCCAGATCGTGCTCCAACTCCACGGAGGACTTGCCCTTCACCACAGCCATCAGCCGCCGGCCCTTGGAGTCCACCGGGACGGAGACGAATTCCCGGAAGCCGAAGGCGGGGCTGCGACGGAAGAAGTGCTCGTCCATGCCCAACACCTTGCCCAACACCTTCGGCCACGGGTACAGCCGCTCGCGGCGCTTCAACTCCAGCTGCTCGTACAGCGTCCGGTACACGAAGCCCGCCGAGCACGCGTAGGTCCTGTGGACGGCGGCGATGTCCGAGAAGGCCTCGCACACCCACAGCACGCTGCGCTTGTAGCGCTCCGTGGAGCGGCTCCCCTTGCGGATGCCCTGGATGGGCTCCGTGAAGGGCTTGCCGCACGGCTTGCAGCGGACTAAATCCGCGAGTTTGGCTCGGGGTACCTCCGACGACGGGTTGGCGGTGACACCCAACCCGTAGCCGGGACAACCCCGGGCCCTGCCGTCTTCACCCCTCAGCTACCCGCCGCGGACCGACAAGAACCCAAGGAGCAGCACATGGCTGGGCCGCCGGACGACGAACTGTTGGACCGCAGCACGCGCGCGACTGTCGACGGCATCATGGCGCGGCTTGTGCGAGCGAGTCTCCAGCGCGGGCTGCTCGCCGGTGGGGCAGGCTGCGTGCTGATGGGCTTGGTGGCGGAGGCCGGCTCTCACTTCGGGTTCACGGCCGAGATAACCGTGGCCGGGCGGCTCGGGGCGATCGCGGGGGTGTGGATGCTGTTCGTCTCCGCGGGGCTCCGGCTGCGGGTGGGGAGGCTCAAGCGCCACGCCTGGTCGCTGTGGCCCATCTACCTGTACCCCGGATTCATGCTGGCGGTGCTGGAGTTCTCGAGCCCGGCGGGGATGTCCTCTTACCTGGCGGGCCCCATCCCACTCGCCTGGTTCCTGGTGATGGCGCTCTCGGTCTCGTTGTTCAACCCGGTGGCGACGGCCTGGGTGGGGTGCCTCGGGGCGGTCACTTACCTCGGGCTGTTCATGGTCTTCGCGCAGCCGGTGCTCCGCGAGACGCTCGCCCCGCTCCGGAGCGTGGACGAAGTGCTCGTCCGAGACTTGTCGTCCACGCCCATCTACCTGCTCCGCGCTGCAGTGATGATCATCACCACCTGGGTCCTCGCGAGGGGCGTTCGGGTCTCGAGGGGCATCATCTACGAGGTCGCGGCGGTGCTGG
>VGRA01000043.1 GCA_016875515.1 Deltaproteobacteria bacterium
GTACGAGGCGTCCCCCACGCGCAGCCGGCCCAGGGCAAGCAGCCCCCCGCGCTTCTGCGTGACGTTGACGAGCCCTTCGTCCGCCACCGGCGAGACGACGGTGAGGGCCGGGGCGGCGCCGGTGGCGAGCAACTCCGCGTCCAGCTGCACGCCCGGGCGGAGGAGCGGCACCGCGCGTGCGCGGGCCTGCAGCCGGTAACGGTGGCCGGGGGACGGGCGGCCGGTGGAGAGCTCCAGGCCGGGGAGACGGAAGCGCACCTCCAGCCCCGCCGCGGGGGCATCCGACACGCGCACCAGCCGCGAGCGCGGCGGCCCCACGAACCCCTCGTCCACCAGCGGACGGCCCGTGGCAAGGTCCACCGCCACGAGGAAGGCGTTGGAGGCGTAGCCGACGTCCACCACCGCATAGGCCGCCACCACCTGCGGCGTGGCAACCAACTGGTAGTGCCACTTCTTGTGGCGCAGCAGCCGCGTGGGACGGTCCAGCTGCCAGTGGCCTGACAATTCCGAAAGCGACGCGCTGGGCAGCTCCCCCTGGTAGGTGCCGAAACGCGGCGCGCCCGTGGCGTCGGCCACGCTCGGGGGCACCTCGGGGAGGGGCAGCGGCGCGCTCATGCGGGAGGATCCGGGTTCTACCGTCACTTTCCGCATGACGGAACCTTCCTGCCGCCAGGCGCGGGGCCGGGGCGTTGGCTGCCTGCCGCTCGTGGCCGCCGAAGCATCCGGCAGCCTTGAGCCGGGCGTCCCCGGCCTGCCAGACTCCCCCCTTCATATGGGGGTGGACCGGATGAGGACGCGGGCATGGGCGGTGGCCGGGCTGGCGGTAGCGCTTTCCGGCTGCATCACCGAGGGGCGCGGCGTCCGGGACCGCGGTGCGGGCGGGCTGTTCGGCAAGGCGGAGCTGGTGAAGAGGCCGGTCAGCCCGCGCTGCTTGAAGTACGGCAAGGGCAGCGCGCGGGCGGCGTGTGACGAGGCGCAGGAACTGGCGCAGCGGTACGTGCGCGGGCTGTCCACCGCGGACCTGGTGTGCCTGGAGGGCGGCTTCGGGGACCCTCCGGCCGGCTCCTGCCTGGCGCGGGCCACGGTGTCGGACGCGGGCAATGGGCAGCTGCTGCTGGACATCCGGGAGGCGCAGCCGTCCAGCCGCTGGTTCAACCACGTGAGCTCGGAGGTGTGGTTCGAGGACGGGGCGCTGGTGGACCTCTACCTGGCGGAGCGGGGCTACTAGGCCCGGGGGTGCGGCGCGTGCTCGTCCCACTCGCACAGGCGCTCTCGCGGGAGCGGCTCTACGCGGTGCTCGCGGCCGAGGGGCTGCGCAGCCGCGCGCGGGTGACGGCGGTGCGGGCGCGCTTCCCCGCGGCGGAACCCCGGGACGTTGCACGCCACCTGATGACGCGCAAGCGGCGGCTGGGGGTGCTCTCCAGCGGCGCAGCGGGGCTGCTGGGGGCGCTCTCCATCCCGCCGAGCCTGGCGTTGACGGCGTGGCTGGAGCTGTCGCTGCTGCTGGACGTGGCCACCGCGTACGGGCTGGACGTGCGGCGCGGGACGGGGGCGGAGGAGGTGCTGGCCCTGTTCGCCTCCGCGCGCGGGGTGTCCGCGGTGAAGCGCGAGGGGCCGCGGCTGCTGGGGCAGTTGGGGGCGCCGGTGAGCGCGTGGATGGCGGGGCGCCACCTGCAGCAGGTGGGCGAGGCTGCGGTGCGCCACTTCGAGGGGTTCCGGCGGCTGCAGCAGAGGGCCGCCCCGTGAGCGGCGAGTATGCCCCATGGGTGGACCTGCTGACCGGGGCGTACACCCGGCCCCACTTCGAGGGGCTGCTGGCGCGGGCGGTGCGCGTGGCCCACCAGGAGCGCATGCCGCTCGTGCTGCTGCGCCTGGACGTGGATGACCTGCAGGAGCACAACGACCTGCACGGGGAGGCCGCGCTGGACGCGGGGCTCGCGTGGCTGGCCTCGCGGGTGGCGCAGGTGGTCAACGGGCGGGGGCCGCTCGGGCGGCTGGGCGGGGATGACTTCGCCGTGCTGCTGGAGGGGGTTCAGCTGCCCGAGTCCCTGCAACTGGCGGAGGAGGTGCGCAGGAGCGCCGGCCGGGTGCTGCACGCGAGCCCCTTCGGGGACTACCGGCTGACGCTGTCCGTGGGGGTGGCGGCGCTGCGCCCGTCCGAGCCCTGGGGCAACCTGCTGGAGGCGGCGGAGCGGGCACTGACGCGGGCCAAACAGGCAGGGCGGGACACCGTGGCGCTGCGGTAGCGTGTCTGCCCTGCACGTGCGCGAGACCCGGTTCATCCACGCGGGAGAGGCGGCCGGGGCCGTGGCCCTGGTGCGCGAGGTGGGCGAGCGAGGCTACGCGGCCCACCGCACGCAAGACGGCGGGCAGCATTGGACGCCGTTGCAACTGCCGGAGCGGGTGACGGCGGCGGCCGCCCGCGGCAACGTGGTGGCGGCCGCCGGCGCCCGGACGCTGCACTGGAGCGACGACGGCGGGCGCACGGTGGAGGCGCTGCGGCTGCCGGTGCTGCCGCGGCACCTGGGCGCGGAGCTGCCGGTGACGGACCTGCTGTTGCTCGAGCGCACGGTGGTGGCCTGCGCGGGGGACGCGGTGTACCGGCTGGAGCCGGACGAGACGTGGACCCGCTTCGGACTGCAGCCGGCTGGGTCCGGCCGGATGCCGGAGCTGCTGGTGCGGCTGCACGCAGCGGGCGGGCGGATGTACGCGCGCTCCACGCAGTACCGGGTGTACGCGCTCGCGGAGGGGGAGGCGGGGCTGTACCGGGTGGACCCGGCGCCGCACGTCCCGCCGGGGATGGTGGGGCTGCTCCCCTTCGCGGTGCTGGGGGACGGGACGCTGGCGTTCGAGGTGTACGGGGCCACGCAGCTGCTCCGCCCGGACGGCGGGCGGACGCTGCGGGTACGGTCCGGGCCCCTGGCATGGCGGCGCTGGCTCGGGCGGCTGCTGGGCGGGCCGCTCTCCACGGTGGCCCCCACGGTGCAGGACGTGGCGGCCTGCCCCTGGGACGCCACGGCGCTGCTGCGCGCCACCGAGGGGCGGCTGGAGGAGTGCACCCCGGAGGGGGACGTGGTGCGGATGCCGCCACAGGCAGGGTTCCGCCCGCTGCAGCTGGAGTCCGGCGCGGACTGCGTCTGGGCGGGCGGGCTGTCCAGCGGCGAGGTGGAGGGGGTGGTGGTGGGGCCGGGAAAGGCCGTCTGGACGTTCAAGGCGGTGCCACCGTGAGTGGAGACGTGGACCTGCAGCAGCAGCTGGCAGACGCGGTGGACGCGCTCGCGGCGGCCGGCGTGCCCCACGCGCTGTGCGGCGGGCTGGCGCTGGCGGTGCACGGCATTGCGCGGGCCACCGAGGACATTGACCTGCTCGTACCGGAGGCGGAGTTGGAGCGGGCGCTGGCCGCGCTCGCGCGCACCGGTTTCACGCTCCGGGCCGGCCCCATCCCGCTCGCCGTTGCATCCGGCGCCCCGGGGCGCCTCTACCGGGCCACGCGGCCGGTCGGCGCTGACCACGTCACCGTGGACGTGCTGGTCGCCTCACCCGCCTACGCTCCCGCGTGGGAGGGGCGGGTGCGCCTTCTCTGGAATGGCCGCGCGCTCTGGGTCGTTTCGCGCGAGGGGCTGGTGTCCATGAAGCGGCTGTCGAAGCGGTTGAAGGACCTCGCGGACGTCGAGCGGCTTGAGGAGGAACCCGGTGTCCGGTGACGCGCCCCGCACACCGGCCAGGCCGGTGGACATGTCCCCCGAGGCCATCGCGGCGCGGCTGCGGCGCGTGGTGGAGCTGAACCGGCTGTGCCGCTCGCTCGCCGCGGCGGCGCCCGCTGCGCAGGACGAGCCGCGCAGGACGGAGGACGACCCGGGGCCCCAAGCGGCCCCGCCGGCCAACCTCACCGCTCGTTGAAGCCCCGCCCCGCGAGGATGTCCGGGACGCACGTCTCCACCCTTCGCACGCGCGTCTCGGCCTGCTTGGCCCCGGAGACGTGCAGGGCGTGGCTGCGCTTTCGGCCGGGGGTGAGCGCGTCGAAGGCGCGCCTCAGCGACGCGTCCGAGGCGAGGCGCTGGGCGAGCTCCTCCGGGAGCGGACCGTCCTCCGCCTTACGCTCCACCTTCCTGCCCTCCTTCTCCAGTTGGATGGCCTGCGCGAGGAAGCGCTTGAGGCGGGGGGCGGCCTTCTTCACCTCGGCAGCAGAGCAGAAGCGGAGCTGCCGGGCGTGGTGCGAGTTGGGCCCCGGGCTCTCCAGCGCGCCATCCGGGTCCTCCAGCAGCGCCCCCTTGAAGAAGGCCACCGCACAGCACTCCTTGAGCGAGGCGAGCATCACCACGTTCTTGCCGCCCAGCGTGTAGGTGGGGTTGCCCCACTTCATCGCCTCATCCAGCCCGGCGCCGAGGACGAGCCCGCGGAGCAGCACCAGCGCGTCCGTCCACAGGTGCACCTTGCATTGGGGCGTCTGGTACTTGTCGCACCGGCCGCAGCCGTCCTGCAGGTAGGCATCGACGCTGGTGGTGTTCATGCGCGCCTCAGGGGCAATTGGCGGTCTCGTCGTTGAACTCGCTGTAGACGGAGGACGGCGGCGGCGGCTGGAGTTGGGCCACGACCTGGGCCACCCGGCACTCCGGGAATGCCGGGGTGTCGTGGATGGCGAGGTCCCCCACCAGTGGCACCAGCACGGGCACGTCCAGCGTGCTGAGCACAGGGTTGTGGCTGACGACGAGGTAGGAGCCGGCCTGCTCGAGCGCGGGGAACAGCGCCCCTTGCAGCTGGGCGTTCTCGTCCGGGGCGATGCCCGCCGCCAGCTCGGTCAAATGGGGGAAGGCCACCGCCACCAGCGAGTCGTCCTGCTTCAGCCGCAGCTCGCCGAGGACGCTCCCGAGCTTGGGGAAGGACAACGCGCTGAGCAGGCTGTTGTGGATGAGCTGGATGTCGCCGTTCACCGTGGACAGGAGCGGGAGGGACAGCGCGGCCAGCGCCGGGTTGTCGGACAAGGTCAGCGAGGTGCCCACGGTCGTCAGCGCGGGGAGGGTCAGCGCGGCGAGCGCGGTGTTGTTGGAGGTGCTGGCGCTGGTGGCCACCTGCCTGAAGGCCGGCATCTCGAGCAGCGCGAGGACGGGGTTGCCCACCACGCTGAGCGCAGCCTGGGTGCCCGTGTGCGTCCCCACGTCCGCGAGCGCCGGAAAGTGCACCTGCTGGAGGCCCGGGTTGTGGGACGCGTCCAGCTCGCTCTCGACCGCCGCGAGCTGGGGCAACTCCAGCGCCGTGAGCCCCGAACACCCCTGCACCACCACGGCCCCCACGGTGCCCTACCCCAGCCTCGGCAAGGAGAGGGCCCGCAGCGCCGGGTTTTGCCGCAGCGACAGCACGCCGCCCACGCCGCGCAACTCCGGGAGGGACAGCTGCGACAGCGCGGCGTTGTCGTCGACCGCCGGTGTGTCGGCCGTCCCCTGCAGCGCGCCGTTCTCGGCCATGCGGAGGCGGCCCGTCACGGAGGCCAGGCTCCCCAGCGCCAGGGACTGCACCGCCGTGGGCCCCAGCTCGAAGGCGCCCGCGGTGTTGACCACCGTCACCGCGCCCGCGGACTGCAGCGCGGGCAGCGCCGCGCCGAACTCCAGGAGCGAGGGGTTGTTCGCCAGCCGCAGGGTTCCCGCGCTCCGCAGCTGGGAGGCCGGCGGCGTCAGCACCGTCGAGGCAGGCGCCTCGACGAGCAACTCCCCCGTCAACCCCTCGCAGCCGGACTGCGCGAGCAGCCGCCAGTCCAGCGTGCTCCGCACCGCGTAGTTGCCCTCCAGCGCGGGGCACGGCGGCGCGGTGCCGGCGCACAGGTGCTTCGTCTGCATCACCTCGCCCGGCTCGAGCTGCCCGTTCCGGCTGGTGTCCAGTCCCGTCAGCACCGCCGTTCCCCCGGCGGGGCAGTTCACCCCGGAGGGCTCCAGCAGGGACGCGGCGCCCGGCTGCCCGTCCAGCACCGTGGCCGTGGTCCCGTCCGCGCAGGACAGGGTGGTGACCCCGGCGTCCGCGTCCTTCGTCACCGTGCAGTTGGTGCCGGCACTGCCGGTCTCTCCCTTGTCACCCTGGCTGCCCACGGCCCCGTCCGCCACGGTGGCGGTGGTGCCGTCCGCACACGAACTGGTCGCCGTGCCGGCTTCCGCGTCCCTCGTCACCGTGCAGCGGGTGCCGGCGCTGTCGGTCTCCCCCGTCTGGCCGGTGGCGCCATCCCGTCCGTCGGAGCCGTTGGTCCCGTCAGCACCGTCGGCGCCGGGCGCCACCGCCGCCGAGCTGCCATCCGGACAGCGGATGGTCGCCACCCCGGTGGCCGCGTCCTGCGTGACGGTGCAGGGGCCGGCGCCGCCACAGCCCATCACCACCCACGACGACAGCCCCGGTAACAGGACCCACGACGCGCGCATGCGTTTGCCCCGGAGTGGACGTAGAGCGAAGGCTGTCAGGTTGCCGCCGGACTTCAGGCCTGTCCACCTCCGGGCCTCAGCGTCCCGCCGCCCCCCGCGCAAGGCCATCCACCAACTGCGCCAACGCCCGCTTCAGCGCGTCCCGCTGGCGGGCAGACATCCCCCTCGTCGCCAGGCCGTCCACGGACCGCAGCGCCTTCTGGGCGCGGGCAAGCCGCCGGGACCCTTCCGGCGTGAGGAACACCTCGAGCAGCCGCAGGTGCACCGGGTGGGGCCGGCGCCGCACCCAGCCCCGCCTCTCCATCTGCACCAGCGAGGCGGCCACGCCCGGCACGGACAGGTGCGCGCGCCGCGCCAACTCAGAGCCGCTCAGCCCGGGGGCCTGCTGGAGCAGCGACAACAGCACCACCTGGGAGCGTGTCAGCCCCGCTCGAGAGAGGGCCTCGTCGCCAGCGCGCTCGAAGAGCCGCTGCGCGCGCCAGACAAGCTGCCCCATGCTCGTCACCTTCAGCCGGGAGCTGCCAGGTTTTTTTGCTCTGGTCACAGACATGTCTCTTTTTTCAGGCTTATCTCGTTTTCACCATTTGCGCCCCGGCATGACGCAGTGGAGCGGGCGCTGAAATCACGGTTCCACGGCTGCGCGTCGGCCAGGGCGTTCACGACTCTCGTGGTGCCATATGCCCACTGCCGCCACCCGGGACCGGCCGAGGGCGGAGGCCACCCTCGAGTCGTGGCCGTGCACGCCCGGCGGGCCCGCACCCGGTGGCCCCGAGACGCCGCCGTGCGGCTCACCCTGCGCGGCTGGCAGTTCTCCATGCCGGGTGGCGAGGACAAGGCGCCCAGGACCGGTCCGTGGGGCCACCTGTGCAGAAGTCTCTGCCACTTGAAGCGGCCGAAAGTCCTGCCAGGGTTTGCACTGCCGTTCCTTCCCCGCCTCGGGCGCTTTATCGCAGGGCGACCCTCTGGAGACGCAGGAGCGACGCGCCGCGCACCCGCGCCACGGCCAGCCCCTACCCCTCTTCCATCCACTCGTTCCCCATCACCACCGGCAACTGCAGCGCCCGCTCGCGGTCCAGGTCCAGGTTCCCCACGTGCAGCGTCAGCGGCGCCTGCACCCACTTGTAGATGCTGCGGGTGAACAGCCGGGTGAACTTCTCCACGTGTGCCGCCACGGTGACTTCCCCCAGCTCCGGGAACATCTGACCCACGACTTCGCGCACCTCGTCCGGCGCCAGCTTCTCCGCGGCGAACAGGTAGAAGCAGGCGTCCAGCACCGGGAAGGGCATCAGCTCCGCCTCGCCGGACTGGTTCGGCGCCAGCTCCGGCCCGGCCGGGCGCGCCAGCACCTGCCGGATGCCCTCGGAGCCGGTCTGCTCTTGAAGGTACGCGAGCAGGTAGTTCACCACCGTCTTCGGCAGGTTGGCGATGACGGACAGAGCCCCCTCCAGGTCCCCGCCCACGGTGGTGTACCCCACCGCCCGCTCGCTCATGTTCCCCGTCTGCAGGAACAGTCCACCGGAGGAGTTGCTCCAGTTCCACATCCGCTGACCGCGCAGCCGCGCCTGGATGTTCTGCTCGGTGAGCGCCGTCACCGGCTGCCCCTTCAGCATGGCCCGCGTGGCCTCCAGCTCCCGCTCGAACGCCGCGTCAATCTCCACCACCTCGAACGGGACGCCCAGCTCCCGGCAGATGGACTCCGCCGCCGCCCGCGTGTGGGACGAGCTGTAGCGGGACGGCATGTAGAACGCCTGCAACAACGTTCCAGGCGCCTCCGGACGCACCCGCTGCGCGTACCTGTGCGCCACCAGCAGCGCCAGCAGGCTGTCCCGCCCACCGGAGAGCGCCAGTCCAATGCACCGGAAGCCCCCCGTCTTCTCGAAGTAGTCCCCCACCCCCAGCGACAGCGCCTCCAGCAGTTCCTCACAGAACGCCCCCCGCGCGCCGCCTGCAACGTGCACCTCGGGCGGCGGGAGGAAGAAGCTGCCGTGCGCGGGCACGGGGTAGCGCAGGCCCGCGCGCTCGGTGGTGAAGCCCTCCACTGCCACCCGCCGCACCGGAGTGCCCTTGGCCATGGACTCCACCCGGTCGTTGCGCCAGGTAGTGGCCTCGCCGCGCAGCCGCGCCGTGCGGTCCAGGTCCACCACCGCCGCGGCGTACCCCTCGCGGAAGCGGGTCGCCTCCAGCACCATCTTCCCGTTCTGGTTGAGGAAGCCCCCACCATCGAACACCAGGCCGTCGTTGGCCCCCACCAGGTTGGCGTAGGCGAGCGTCACCTGGCAGTCCGCGGCGCGCTGGGACACCAGCTCCCGCCGGCTGCCGTGCACCCCCACGCGGAACGGGGAGGCGGACAGGTTCACCACCAACTCCGCCCCGGCAAACGTCCGCCGCCGCAGCGGCCCCTCGGGGCTCCAGAGGTCCTCGCACACCTCCGTCCCCAGCACCCCGAAGTCGAACTCGAAGACGAGGTCCCCGAGCGGCACCCCGCGGTGCAGCGCTTCCATTCCCGCCGCCCCGGGGGTGAACGTGCGCCCCTCGTAGAAGACGTTGTAGGTGGGCAGCTTCTCCTTGGGCACCAACCCCAGCACGCGCCCACCCGCCACCACCGCCGCGCAGTTGAAGCGCAGCCCCTCGTGGGCCACCGTCACCCCCACCACGAACACCGTGCGCGCCTCCGCCGTCTGCTCCGCGAAGCGCTGCAGCGCCTCCCACTGCGCCTCCACGAAGCGCTGCCACTGCACCAGGTCCTCCTGCGCGTAGCCGCCGAGCACCTGCTCGGGGAGGACGCCCACCGTCACCCCGTCAGCCGCCATTCGGCGGGCCAGCGCCACGGCGCGGGCGGTGTTGGCGTGGACGGCGCCGACCTTGGCGTTGACGGAGGCGAGGGCAACCTGGACGAGGCGCATAGGGCTGACGGAGCCTACTACCGGGGGGCGCGCCGCCGGGCCTCCGCCTCGCGCATCTCCATGCGGCGCAGCGCCTCCTTCTGGACCGCCCGAAGGGTGTCCCGCACGCCGGTGCGGTTGGCCATGTTGGCCGCGAACGCCGGCAACATGCCCCCAGGGTCCACCGCGAAGCGGTACACGACGTAGGACCGGACCGGCCCGCGCGCCAGCACCGTCCAGCTTCCGTCGTTGGTGCGCAGCCGCACCGTGCCTGACCGCTCGGGCAGGTAGTCCGGCACCGCCGCCCACTGGTTGCGGAACGCGCCCCGCCCGTCCGGGGACAGCACCTGCAGCACGTTCACCTTCACCACGTAGTCCCGCGGCGCCACGAAGGGCAGCTCCAGCCGGGTGTAGACGGTGCGCCCGCCGTCCGGCTCCGTCTGCCCCACGAAGCGGCTCTCCTTGCAGTAGGGCATGAAGGACGGATAGCGCTCGTTGTCCATCAGCGCCGCCTGGATGTCCTGTGCAGGAACATCCAATTCCCCCTCGGCCCAGAGGTCCCGGATGCTGGAGCCGGGGCGCGTGCGGGAGCGGACGGGGACGGGGTCCGTCCCGAGCAACTCCCAGCCCTCCTCCTCGGGCGTCCGCTGGACGGGGCCTTGCACGCCCGGCACCCCGGTGTGGGCAGGGGAGAGCTCCGGCCCCGGCCTGTCCTGCTCCGCCCACGCCGCCCCGGTACCCCACAGGGCGAGGAGCGCCAGCTGGGTGCAGGCGGGGTGCTTCACGGCTCGTATTGGACTCCCTCGCCCGTGGGGCTGTCCAGAACGCTTACCGTTGCGCCGCGCGTCACGGCCTGCTTCCGGCCACTTGGCGCTGCTTCAGTTGGGCAGTCCCACCGGGCGGGCCCGGGTGCGCAGCTGGGCGAGCACCTCTGACAGGTCCTCCATCACCGCCTCGAGGCGCACACCGGGGGACAGCTGCTCGAACAGCTCGCGCCGGCGCTCCGGGTCTGCCACCACGGCGGCGGCCACCCTGTCCGCGAGCGCCCCGCCGCGGGCCTGCGCCCCCTCGTGCACGAGCACCTGCGCCACCTCGCGGGGCAGCAGTGTCGCCAGCTCCATCAGGGCCTGCCGCACCGGCGTCTCCCCGGGCAGTACGGCGTGCACCTCCTCCACCGGCTCGGCAGACACCTCGCGGTAAAGCCCTTCCTGCGGGTGCTCGGACAGCAGCCGCACCCGCAGCCGCCCCTCCAGCACCAGGTTGAAGCGCCCGCCGGGCAGCGGCTCGTGCCACTGGATGACCCCCGCGCAGGCCAGGGAGCGCAGCACGGGGCGCCCCTCTCCATCCAGCGCCCCGTCCTCCACCCCGGCCAGGGCAAGGACGCCGTCCCCGGCCAGCGCGTCCCGCACCAGGGCGCGGTACCGCGGCTCGAAGATGTGCAACGGCATGGCAATGCTGGGGAAGAGGACCGCCGGCGGGAGGGGAAACACCTTCAGCCGGGGCAGGGCGGCCCGGACGCGCTCGGTGGGGTTGGCGATGGACACCCTCCCTACATAACGGGGCGTGCGCCCGGCCGCCGCGGAGTTAAGGTGCGCGCCCCCATGAACTCACCCCCTCCGACTCCCGAGCCTGCCTCCCTCCCCCAGAGCTGGTACCGCCGCCTCTACGCCCGGGTGCAGGCCTACTCGGAGACGAAGTACGCGGTGGCGGCCTTCACGGGGGTGGCCTTCCTGGATGCCTCCGTCTTCCCGGTGCCGCCCTTTGCGCTGATGGTGCCCATGGTGCTGTCCCAGCCGCGCAGCTGGCTGAAGCTGTCCGCGCTGGGCATTGCCTCCTCGGTGGTGGGGGGCCTTGCCGGCTACGCCCTGGGCTCCGGGGTGCACGGCGTGCTGGAGCTCCTGCACATGGACCTGTCCGTCCCGATGAACGGCGCCGTGGCCACGCGGCTGGGGGTGGCCGGCCAGTCGGTGGGCGGGCTGCTCGGCAGCAACCTCTGGGTGCTCATCCTCATGGCCT
>VGRA01000044.1 GCA_016875515.1 Deltaproteobacteria bacterium
CACGGACCAGCCGCGCGTCCCCTCCGCGTCCCCGTACAGCCGCGCACGGGCGCCGTCCAGGGACAGCGGGGCCGTCTCGCCGCGCGTCACCACGCGGGGCGTCCGCTCGAAGTCCCGCGTGTCCACCTCAACGTCCGTGCGCAGCTCCGCGCGCTGTAAGGTCTCCACCGGCGGGGCCTCGGCCAGCAGCTGCAGGGCACGCGGCGCGGCGAGGGCCGGCGGCGGTGCGCGCCGGGCGCACCCGGCGGTGGACAGGGTGAACAGCAGCACGGCGGCGAAGAGGGAGGAGGGGGCGCGCACGGGCAAGCACGCTATCATCCCCGCGCATGACCGCCTCGCGCGCAGTGGCAGCCCTGCTGTGGTGTGCGCTCGCGCCGCCTTCCTGGGCGGACGATGGCGGCGAGCTGGGTGCGGTGCTGTCCCACCTCCGGCCCGGCGAGAAGGCGCGGCTGGAGCAGGCCCTGGGGCCCGCCACCTTCCACCCGCTGTACCGGGTGGAGCTGGAGCTGGATCCCGCGGCGCGCAAGGCCACGGGCCGGGTGCAGGTGGAGGTGACGGTGGCCCGTCCCACCTCCGGCATCTACCTGCACGCGCGCCCCAACGCCTTCGCGCCCAACGCGGTGGTGCTGTCCGGGGTGGCGGCGCAGGGCAAGCCGGCGGCGCTGACGCGGCGCTCCCCCTCCGTCTACCGGGTGGAGCTGCCCGGCACGGTCCCCCCCGGTACCCGCGTGCGGGTGGAGGTGAACGTCAAGGCGCAGGCCCCGCTGCAGCCCGAGGACGCCGGGGACATCAACCCGCTCGCGCTGCTGGTGCCGAAGTCCCACGGCAAGTCGGACCACGGGGCCTTCTCCGCCACCCGCAATTTCCTCCAGCTGGTGGGCGTGGTCCCGGTGCTTCCCGCCTCCGAGGAGGGGGCGGAGGACGAGCCGCCGGGGGTGGGGGACATCGGGACGTCGGTGCCGGCCGGGGTGCTGGCGACCGTGACGGCGCCCGCCGGGTGGCGCGTCATGGCCCCGGGGCGGAACCTGGGCGAGCTGCCCGGGCGGGACGGGCGCGTGCGCTACACCTTCGCCGCTGCGGCGGTCCGCGAGTTCCCCGTCTTCGCCGCCCGCGGCTACGAGCGGACGGCGCTGGAGGTGGACGGGGTGGAGGTGGAGGTGTTCCACGCCCCCGGGGCGCACGGCGAGGAGTTGCTCGCCCACGCCATCACCTCCCTGCAACAGCTGGAGCCGAAGCTGGGGCCCTACCCGTGGACGTCGCTCAAGGTTCTGGAGGCGCCGCTGACGGACGGGGCGGGCGGCATGGAGTTCTGCGGCCTCATCACCGTGGCCTCGTCGCTGACCGGCAGCAGCGGCGGGGGCTTGGCCGCCATGGGGCTGCCTGGGCTGGAGGGGATGGTGGAGTTCACCGTGGCGCACGAGGTGGGCCACCAGTACTTCGCGGGGCTGGTGGGCTCGGACCCGCTCCGCCACGGGGTGGTGGACGAGGCCATCACCCAGTACGCGGCGCTGCTCGTGCTGGAGGGGGCGCACGGACGGAAGGTGGCGGACGGCGCGCGGGAGCAGCAGATGCGCGCCGCGTGGCACGCGCAGCGGATGATGGGCGGCGCCGACGCGCCGGCGGACCGCCCCAGCGGGAGCTACAAGTCCGAGGGGGAGTACGCCGCCGCGGTCTACGCCAAGGCCCCGTTCCTCTACGACAAGCAGCGGGAGTTGGTGGGGGAGGGCACCTTCTTCAAGGCGCTGCGGCAGTACGTGGACACCTACCGCTACCGCTGGGCCGGGCCGCGCAGCTTCACCGAGGTCCTCCAGAAGCTGTCCCCCGGCAACGCCGCGGCCCTGGAGGCGCTGCGCAAGCGGTGGATGGACGGGACGCACGGGGACGAGGACCTGGGCGGCGGCGGGGCGGGGGCCATCCCGGGCATGGGCAAGCTGCCCGGGGGCATGCCGGTGCAGGGGCTGGATCCCGCCTCGCTGGAGGCGCTGCAGCAGATGCTCAAGGAGATGGGGATGGAGTAAGAATTCCTGAGCGGGGAGAAGACACATGGACAACGCTGGAGACTGGACGGAGGTGGGGGCCGCGGAGGAGCTGGCGAAGCGGCCGCTGCAGCAGGTCACGGTGGGCGGGCGCACGCGCATCGCGCTGTCGTTCGTGGAGGGGCGCTTCGCCGCCATCTCCGGGGTGTGCAACCACGTGGGCGGGCCGCTGGGGGAGGGTCGCCTCGACGGCGCGTACGTGGTCTGTCCGTGGCACTACTGGAAGTTCCACCACCGCACCGGCGAGGGGGAGCCCGGGTACGAGGCGGACCGCGTGCCAGCGCACGAGGTGAAAGTGGAGGGGGGCCGGGTGCTGGTGAGCGACCGTCCCGTCACCCAGCGGAGCAAGGCCCCGCACGCCCCGCACCCGCTGGCCCGGGCGCCGCGGCGCGAGGAGGGGCCGGTGCGCGTGCTGGGGCTGTCCACCACCGCCATGACGGCGGGCGAGCCCCGCTACTCCACCTCGGACGCGCTGTTGGACGCGTCCCTGGCGGCGGCGGCAGGGCGCGGCTGCGAGACGCGGCTCGTGCGCGTGCGGGAGCTGCAGTTCCGCGCCTGCGAGGGCTTCTATTCCAAGGCGGCGAGGGCCTGCACGTGGCCGTGCTCCATCACCCAAATGGATCCCACGGACCAGATGGACCGGGTGTACGAGGGCGTCGTGCACTGGGCGGACGTCATCCTCGTGGCCACGCCCATCCGGTGGGGGGCGCCCAGCAGCCTCTACATGAAGATGGTGGAGCGGATGAACTGCATCCAGAACCAGCAGACCATCGCCGGCAAGGATCTCATGTCGAACAAGGTGGTGGGCCTCATCGTCACGGGCGGGCAGGACAACGTGCAGGGCGTGGTGGGCCAGATGCTGACCTTCTTCGGCGAGCTGGGGTGCCAGTTCCCCCAGTACCCCTTCATTGCCCACTCCCGCGGCTGGACGGCCGAGGACATGGAGAACAACCAGCGCGCCGTGCAGCGCTCGGCGTCCCTGCGGGAGGGAGCCGAGGCGCTCGCCGGGCGGTGCGTGGAGATGGCGCGGCTGCTGCTGGACGGGGCCATGAAGGACGCCCCCGCCTCCCGCGGAGGGCGCAAGGCACACCGGCCGGACCGCCCGGCGGGGGAGGGCTGACCGGGTCTGCCCCGGCGCTTCACGGACGGGGGGCCATCCCGGGCCGGCGCCCGGGGCGCTTGCGGCTCCCGTGCTGCTGCATCACCCGCGCAGACTCGCGCTTCGCCTCCGGCGTGCGGCGGAACGCGGACAACCGCTTGCGCGCCTCGGCCACCGCGGCCTTGTGGTCCACGATGGGCGTCGGGTAGTCCTGCCCGATGACGCAGCCCACCGCCCGCTGCAGCAGGGGCGGCATGGCCCACGGCTCGGCGAGGAAGCCTTCTGGCACGCGCGCCAGTGCCGGCACCCAGCGGCGGATGAACGTCCCGTGCGGATCGTGGTCCAGCACCTGCTTGGTGGGCGAGTAGATGCGCAGCGTGTTGATGCCGGTGGTGCCGGACTGCATCTGCACCTGGCTCCAGTGGATGCCGGCCTCGAAGTCCAGGAAGTGCCGGGCCAGGTGCAGCCCGGTGCGCCGCCAGTGGAGCCACAGGTCGTAGGAGGCGAACGACACGAGCATGGCTCGCATGCGAAAGTTGATCCACCCGGTCTGGAGCAACGCCCGCATGCAGGCGTCCACCATGGGGTAGCCAGTCTCCCCGCGCGCCCAGGCGGCGAAGCGGTCCTCCCGGAAGTCCGCCTCCCGCAGGCCGTCCAGCGCGCGGTTGAAGTTGCGGAACTCGATCTCCGGCTCGCTCTCAAGCTTCTGCACGAAGTGGCAGTGCCAGCGCAGCCGTGCGTCGAAGGCGCGCAGTGAGGTGCGCCAGCGGCCCGCCTCTGCCGAGCGGTCATCCGCCAGCGCGCGCCGCCGGGCCTCGGTGGCGTGAACCACCTGGCGCATGGAGAGGTGGCCGTGGGCGAGCGCCACCGAGAGCCGGCTGCAGCCGTCCCACGCCGTCACCGGGCTGGACATGGCGCGCGCGTAGTCCTGCCCCCGCGCGGAGAGGAACGAGTCCAGCGCGGCCTCGGCCGCGCGCATGCCGCCCTGCTGCGCGTCCGGCTTACTGCTCCGGGCCACGCCGAGCGTGGATTCGTCGGGCAGCGGCCCCGGGTCCAGCCCCGGCCCGTGCACGGATGGGACCGCGCCCGGTGCAGGCAGCAGGGGCGCCCGCATCCGCTCCTCCCAGCGCCGGCTCCAGCCGTCCCGTCCGCCCAGCCGCCGCACCACCCCCGTCTGGGGGAACTCGTGCCACGGGATGCCCTGCGCGCGGCACCAGTGGGCCACCCGCTTGTCCCGCGCGTACGTCACTTCATTGCCGGTCTCCTCGTGGCTGAAGAGCGCGGTGAAGGGGCGCTCCCGGTGCAGCGCCTCGAAGGCGCCGGGGAGCGAGCCCACGCGGATGACCAGCTCCCCGCCCAGCCGGCGCAGCCCCTCGCGCAGCTCCGCCAGCCCCTGCTCCAGGAAGGCGACGTGGGAGGGATCCGTCTCCGGCTGGGCGAGCCAATCGGGCTCCACCACGTACAGCACCAGCACCTGCCCGCGGGCGCAGGCCTCCACGAGCGGGCGGTGATCTGCAAGGCGCAAGTCCCGCTTGAGCCAGACGACGTTCATGGAGCCCTTGGATAGCGGCCGGGGCCGGGCGGGACATGGGAATCCGCGCCTCCAGCGGTGGCATGCGCCCCCTGCCCGGATTACCAACCCGGGCGTGGGCCGCACCGAACCCCTCTCCTTCGCACACGCGCCCACCCGGGCCTGGTTCACCGACACCTTCGACGCCCCCACCCGCGCCCAGGCGGAAGGATGGGGCCCCGTCTCCCGGGGGGAGTCCGCGCTGGTGCTCGCCCCCACCGGCTCCGGCAAGACGCTGGCTGCGTTCCTCGTTGCCCTGGACCGCGCCGCCTTCACCCCGCGCCCGGTGCCGCCGTCACCGCCCGCCCGGGGCAAGGGGGCGCGCAAGAAGCCGGACGGCCACGTGCGCGTCCTGTACATCTCGCCGCTGAAGGCGCTCGGGGCGGACGTGGAGCGGAACCTCCGCGCCCCGCTGGCAGGGGTGGTGGCGGCGGCGGAGCGGCTGGGCCACGCGGTGCACCGCCCGTCCGTGGGCATCCGCAGCGGGGACACGCCCCAGGCCGAGCGCACCCGGCTGGCCCGCACGCCGCCGGACATCCTCATCACCACGCCGGAGTCGCTCTACCTGCTGCTGACGTCCGAGGCGGCCGCCACCCTCGCCGAGGTGGAGACCGTCATCGTGGACGAGCTGCATGCCCTGCTGCCCACCAAGCGGGGGGCGCACCTGGCGCTCTCCCTCGAGCGGCTGGAGTTGCTCCGGCCTGCAGGGGCACCGCGCCTGCAGCGGATTGGCCTCTCTGCCACCCAACGGCCGCTGGACGAGGCGGCCCGCTTCCTCGGCGGGTACGAGGCGGACGAAGGGGGACAGCTGCGCCCGCGCCCGGTGGCGGTGGTGGACGCTACAGCGCCGCGCCGGCTGGAGCTGCTGGTGGAGATGCCGGTGGAGGCGAAGCTGGCGGCAGCCGCGGCAGCGCTGCCGGAGTCTGGGCCCGCGGCGGCGCTCTCCCGCTCCATCTGGCCTGCCATCTACCCGCGGCTGGTGGAGCTCATCCAGCAGCACCGCTCCACCATTCTCTTCACCAACAGCCGGCGGCTGGCCGAGCGGCTCGCCAACGCGTTGAACGAGCTTGCGGGAAAGGAGATGGCACGGGCGCACCACGGCTCGGTCTCCCGCGAGCAGCGCGCGGAGCTGGAGGAGCGGCTCAAGGCGGGGCTGCTACCGGCGCTTGTGGCCACGGGCACGCTGGAGCTCGGCATCGACATGGGGGCGGTGGACCTGGTCATCCAGATCGAGGCGCCGCAGTCGGTGGCCTCGGGGCTGCAGCGGGTGGGGCGCGCGGGACACCAGGTGGGCGGCACTTCCCGCGGCGTTCTCTTTCCCAAGTACCGGGCGGACCTGCTCGCCTGCGCCACGGTGACCTCGCGCATGGAGGCCGGGGTGGTGGAGGAGACGCGCTATCCCCGCCGCCCGCTGGACGTGGCGGTGCAGCAGGTGGTAGCGGCGGCCTCCGCGGGGGTGACGGACGTAGAAGCGCTGTGGCGGATGCTGCGGGGCGCCGCCCCCTACGAGGAGCTCACGCGCGAGGTGTTCGAGTCGCTCCTGGACCTCGCCACCGGGCGCTTCCCCTCGCACGATCTCGCCAACCTCCGCCCCAGCCTCACGCGCGACGCGGTGGGCAACCAGGTGACGGCCCGCCAGCACGCGCGGCGGCTGGCCGTGCTCAACGGCGGCACCATCCCGGACCGGGGCCTCTTCGGCGTCTTCCTGAGCGCGGCCGAGCAGGAGGGGCGGGGCAGCCGGCGCGTGGGCGAGCTGGACGAGGAGATGGTGCTGGAGATGCGCGTGGGCGAGGTGTTCGTCCTCGGCGCCTCCGCTTGGCGCATCGACGACATCACCCACGACCGGGTGCTCGTCTCGCCCGCCCCCGGCGAGGCGGGGCGGATGCCGTTCTGGCGCGGCGAGGCGCTGGGGCGCGCAGCCGAGCTGGGCGAGGCGGTGGGGGCGCTGGCGCGGCAGCTGGCGGGCCTTCCGGGGAAGCGGGCCGTGGACCACCTGGTCAAGAAGGCGCACCTGGACCGTGGGGCAGCGGGGCTGCTGGTGGAGTGGGTGGCGGAGCAGCGCGAGGCCACCGGGGACGTGCCGTCCGACACCACGCTGGTGGTGGAGCGCTTCCGGGACGAGCTGGGGGACTGGCGGGTGTGCGTGCTGTCACCCTACGGCGCGCGGGTCCACGCCCCGTGGGCCGCGGCGGTGCAGGGGCGGCTGCGGGCGCAGGTGCCCGGCGAGGTGGAGCTCACCTGGAGCGACGACGGGTTTGCCTTCCGGCTGCCGGAGCTGGAGTCGCTGCCGGACTTGTCCGTGCTGTTCCCCGAGCCGGAGGAGGTGGAGCAGCTGCTCGTGGGGCAGCTGGCGGGGACGTCGCTGTTCGCCACGCGCTTCCGCGAGAACGCGGCGCGGGCGCTGCTCCTGCCCCGGCGCATGCCGGGACGCCGCACGCCGCTGTGGGCGCAGCGCAAGCGCTCCCAGGATCTCCTGGCCGCGGCGCTGACGCACCCGTCGTTCCCCATCGTGCTGGAGACGTACCGCGAATGCCTGCGGGACGTGTTCGACCTGCCAGCGCTGCGGCGGCTGCTCTCCCGCGTGCGAAGCCGGGAGGTGCGCGTCAGCCACGTCGAGACGCGCCGGGCCTCGCCCTTCGCGGCGTCCCTGCTGTTCTCGTACGTGCAGAATTTCCTCTACGACGGGGACACGCCCCCGTCCGAGCGGCGGGCCCGCGCGCTGACGCTGGACCACGCACGGCTCCGGGAGTTGCTGGGCGAGGCGGAGCTGCGGGAGATCTTCGAGCTGGAGTCCCTCTCCGCGCTCGAGCGGAAGCTGCAGCGGCTGGAACCCCGGGCGTACGTGGCAGAGGCGGAGTCGCTCCACGACGTGCTGTGGGCGCTCGGGGATCTCACGCGCGCGGAGCTGCATGCCCGGTTGGAGCTTCCCGCGCCGGAGGTTGACCGGCTGCTCGCGGAGTTGGTCGCCGCGCGGCGGGTGGTGGAGGTGCGGGTGGCGGGGGAGGGGCGGTTCATCGCGGCCGAGGACGCGGCGCGCTACCGGGACGCGCTCGGGGTGGTGCCGCCGCCCGGCACGCCGGCGCTGTACCTCGAGCCCAACGAGGATCCGCTCGGCGAGTTGGTCCGCCGCTACGCGCGCACGCACGGCCCCTTCCGGGCGGCGGAGGTGGCGGCGCGGCTGGGCACGGGGCCGGCGGTCATCGAGGCGGTGCTGGCCCGGCTGGCGGTGCAGGACCGGGTGGTGCTGGGGGCGTTCCGTCCAGACCGGACGGGCGTGGAGGCGTGTGACCCGGAGGTGCTGCGCACGCTGAAGCGGCAGGCCTTGGCGCGGCTGCGCAAGTCGGTGGAGCCGGTGCCGCAGGCCGCGTGGGTGCGCTTCCTGTGCGAGTGGCACGGGCTGACGCGCCCGCGCGCGGGGCTGGATGGGCTGCTGGACGTGGTGGAGAGGCTTCAGGGCATCCCGCTGCCCGCGTCCGACCTGGAGCGGAGCATCCTGCCGGCGCGGGTGGCAGGCTTCTCGCCCAACCTGCTCGACACGCTGTGCGTGGCGGGCGAGGTGGTGTGGCAGGGGATTGAGTCCGTGGGGGAGAGCGACGGGCGCATCGCGCTGTACCTGGCAGACCACGCGCCGCTGCTGTCGGTGTCCCAGCCGGCCGTGGAGGGGGCGGTGGCAGACAAGGTGCGGGAGGTGCTGCGGCGGCGGGGGGCGCTGCGGTTCGACGAGCTCTCGCGGGAGGTGGGCGGCTTCCCGCGCGAAGTGGAGTCCGCGCTCTGGAAGCTGGTCTGGAACGGCGAGGTGACCAACGACACGCTGGTGCCGCTTCGGTCCAAGCTGCGCGCGAAGGATGCCCAGCGGGGCGGCTCGCGGCGGGAGCGGCGCTTCACGTCCCGCCGGACCATCTCCCCGGGGACCGAGGGGCGCTGGAGCCTGTTCGGGGCGCCATCCATGGACGCCACTGCGCGGCTGACGGCGCGCGCCACGCAGGCGCTCGAGCGGGACGGCGTGGTGGTGCGGGAGGCGTTGGAGGGCTTTGGTGTGCTGTACCCGGTGCTCAAGGCCATGGAGGAGGCCGGCCGTGTGCGGCGCGGGTACTTCGTGGAGGGGCTGGGGGCGACGCAGTTCGCGCTTCCGGGGACGGAGGAGCGGGTGCGGCAGTTCCGGGAAGGGCACGCAGGCGCGGAGGTGCTGCTGCTGTCGGCCACGGATCCCGCCAACCCCTTCGGCGCGGCCCTGCCCTGGCCTGCGCGGGAGGCGGCGCGCCCCATGCGGCTGGCCGGGACGTGGGTGCTGCTGCAGGACGGGGAGCTGCGCGCGTGGCTGGGCCGCAAGGGCAGGACGCTGTCGCTCTTCCTCTCGGAGGAGGCGCCGGCGCGGGCGGCTGCGTGCAAGGCGGTGGCGGAGGCGCTGGGGGCGGCAGTGGACGCGCGGCGGCTGGGGCCGCTGGTGTTGTCTGAGATTGACGGTGCGCCGGTGCCCCAGTCCTGGCTGGCGCCGTCGCTGCTTGCGGCGGGCTTCACCGCGTCCGCGGCGGGGTACCTGCGCCGGCCTTCACTGGACGTGGGGGAGGGGCCCCCGCGGGTGCGGGAGAAGGCGGACGAAGCGGAGCCCGTGCTGGAGGAGGCGGGCGACGATCCGCTGTTCGGCCTGGAGGACGACTTCGGGGACCTGGATGCCTGAAGGGGACACGCTGCACCGCACGGCGCGGGTGGTGGGGGCGGCGCTGGAGGGCGGGCGCATCCTCGCCGCGGAGGTGGATGGGCGGCGGGCACGCTTCGGCACGGGCGACCTGATGGGGCGCACGGTGCTGCGGGTGGAGGCGCGGGGGAAGAACCTGCTGCTGTTCCTGGATGACCGGCAGGTGCTGTGGAGCCACCTGCGGATGACGGGCTCCTGGCATGTGTACCGGCCCGGGGAGCCGTGGCACCGCCCGGCGCGGCAGCGGACCGTGGCGCTCTCGACGGAGCGGGCGGTGGTGGTGGGCTTCAACCTGCCGGTGCTGGAGCGGATGGCGGAGATGAGGTTGGAGAGCCACCCGCAGCTGGCATCACTGGGGCCGGACCTGCTGTCCCCGGGCTTCGACGCGGCGGCGGCGGTGGCGCGCTTCCGCGCGGTGCCGTGGCTCACGCTGGGGGAGGCGCTGGTGGACCAGCGGCTCGCGAGCGGGGTGGGGAATGTCTACAAGTCCGAGGTGCTTCACCTGTGCCGGGTGGATCCCTGGCGGAAGGTTGAGTCCGCGGATGACGCGCTGCTCGCGGCGCTGCTGCAGAACGCGCGGGCGCTCATGCTGCGCAACCTGGACGGCCGCATGCGCCGCACCGCCCACGCGGCGGGCGGGGAGCGGTACTTCGTCTACGGCCGCGAGGGGCTGCCGTGCCGGACGTGCGAAGCGCCCATCGCCATGGCGCGGCAGGGGGAGGCAGCACGGTCCACCTACTTCTGCCCCGTCTGCCAGCAGGTGACGGTGCAGGGGCGGACGAAGCGGCAGCCGTTTCGCCCCGGGTGCTGACCTGCCGGCTCAATCGAACAACGCCTTTACGAAATCCCCCGGCACGAAGGGGCGGAGATCCTCCACGCCCTCCCCAACCCCCACCCAGGCCAGCGGGAGCTTCAACTCGTCGGAGATTCCAATCACGACTCCGCCCTTGGCGGTGCCGTCCAACTTCGTCAGCGCCAGCGCCGTCACGCCCACCGCCTCGTGGAACTGCTTCGCCTGCGCGATGGCGTTCTGCCCAATGGTGGCATCCAGCACGAGCAGCACCTCGTGCGGCGAGCCCGGCAACGCCTTGTCCAATACCCGGCGCACCTTCTTCAGCTCCTCCATCAGCGGTGCCTTGGTGTGCAGCCGCCCCGCGGTGTCCGCGATGACAACATCCGCCCCCACCGCCTGCGCCCGCTTCACCGCCTCGAACACCACCGAGCCCGGGTCCGCGCCGTCTGCGCCCTTCACCAGTTCCGCCTTGGCCCGATCCGCCCAGACGTCCAGCTGCTCCGCGGCAGCAGCCCGGAACGTGTCCCCGGCCCCGAGCACCACCTTCTTCCCCTCCGCCGTCAGCTTCGCCGCCAGCTTGCCAACGGTGGTCGTCTTCCCCGCGCCATTGACGCCCACCACCATCACCACGTGCGGCGGCCCGCCGCCCTGCAGTGACTTCGGCGCTGGCAGCGCGAGGATGGCCTCCACCTCCTGCCGGATGAGCCCCTTGATCCGGTCCGCGGAGCCCAGCTCGTTCTTCCGCGCCTTCTCGCGCGCCACGTCCACCAGCCGGCTCGCCGTCTTCACGCCGATGTCGGCGGTGAACAGCACCTCCTCCAGCTCCGCCAGCACAGCCTCGTCCACCTGCCGGCCACCGCCGCCGAACAGCTGGTTCAACTTCCCGATGAAGCCCTGCGTCCGCGTCCGGTCCAGCCCCCGTGCGAGCACCTGGCCCGCCTCGGCCGCGAGCTTCTGCCGGTCCGCCTCCGCCGCTGCGCGCGCCGCCGCCTCGGCCTCCGCCTTCGCGCGGGCCGCCTCCTCCTCTGCCAGCCGCGCCGCCTCCTCGCGCTCCCGGGCCCGG